>JAKAOI010000034.1 GCA_021812265.1 Chloroflexota bacterium
CCGATCTTTAATTTAGCGCCAATCGCAAAACCCGCCCCTACACCCAATGTGCCATATACCCCAGGATCTAGCCAACGCAGCGGCCCTTGAGGGCGCACAATATATGAAGCGGTCGCCACAAAATCTCCGCCATCGCCGATAAGGATGGTGTTAGGTGAAACAATTTCATCAATTTTCCGGCATAAAAACAGCGGATTAATATATTCTGCCGGCGAGGCAGATTGCTGTATGATCTCAACATTGCGCTGGTTGTCGCGTTCACGCAAATGCTCCAGCCAATCATCGCGCTGCTGTGTTGCAGAAGACATACGCGCCACGCCAATTAAAGCCTGCGCCGCGTCACCATACAGAGCAATGGAAGGCTGGCGATTTTTATGCAAATCTTCATAACTGCGATTGGCGGAAATATACACCGCTTTAGAAGAAATATGGCGGCCATAATCCAGCCGAAAATCGGCGGGAACACCTGCAAGCAAAACTAAATCAGCTTCGCGCAGCGCTTCGCGGCGTTTATGCCGAATTTGCAGCGGATGGTCTGCGCCGAGCAAGCCGCGCGCCATACCCGATACATATACCGGAACATGTAAAATCTCCAGCGCTTGAATTAAGGCTGCAATATTGCGCGTATCAGCAACCGCTTGGCTTCCCACCAATATAATCGGCTTTTTCGCTAAATCCAACGCCATAGCGGCGCGTTTCAGCCGCGACATATCGTGCGCCGGCACAAATGGAGTTCGTTGCTCCCCAAGCGTATACGCTTCGGCGTTGTGAAATATTCTGCCTACATGATATTCTAAATAGCGCTTTTGCGCTTTTGCCGCAAAAGAAGAGCCGCCGCCAATATCATACATTTTCCGAACATCGGCTTCATCATACAGCAAATCTATTGGAAGCTCAACAAATACCGGCCCGGGTGTTCCCTGCGCGGCGCGTTGAAACGCTTCTTCCATAATCGGGCCAATATCGCGAACGCGCTGCGCGCGTTTAGCCCATTTTACCAGCGGACGCATCAGCGCCATCTGGTCAATATCTTGCAACGCGCCACGGCCGCGCAAAATAGTTGCCGCCGCGCCGCCAATAAGAATCAGCGGAGATTGCGCCATCTGCGCATTTTTTATGGCAGTAATTGTGTTGGTTACACCCGGCCCTGCGGTAGTTACTGCCACTCCTATGGTTCCGGATAATCGAGAAATCGCGTCCGCGGCAAATACCGCCGTGCATTCCATTCGCGTATCAATAACGCGAATACCCGCCTTGTGGCTTTCCACCAAAATCGGTGAAATATGGCCGCCGCTCAGGGTAAATATAAACTGAACGTTATGATTTTTCAGGACAGCCGCGACAATGGAGCCGCCATTCATAGCTTGTTCTCTTTCTTATACTAATTTTTGCCCAATTACGGAATAATACCGAAATACCGACTGAACGGTATTTACTTCTGCCGGCCAGTTTTGCAGCGCCGTGTTATACGCTTCTAAAGAGGCAACACCGCTTTTCACACTCATGCCTTTGCCGGCGTTATATATTAAATATAGATTTGTTTGCATCATTTCGCCAATTCTTCCGCCATATGCGCCAATTGGGATCGGAAACTCATTTGCGCGAATATTGCTGAAGCCGGCGGCGCGTAACATATCTCCCATCTTAAGGCCGACTTGCATATCTAAACCAAATTTTGCGCCGCCTTCAATCGTCCATTGTCTAAATAAATCCATTGCAGGGGCGCCGCCTTGCTCTACGCCGCCTTCAACCCACTCAAACCAGCCGCCGGGCGTCATAATCCGCCAAATTTCTTGCATTATTTCGGGATACTTTACGGCAGGAATGGCAGAATACAACAAACTTACGTGTACATAATCAAAAGAATTATCCGCAAACGTCAGCCCTTCTAAAATATTGCTGCGCACAAATACATAATTATCGGGTTTATGTGATAATCCATTGCCAAACGCGATTGCCTCTACATTGGGTTCCACAATATCAACCCCAACAACGTGCGCCATCGGAAATTGAATAGCCATCTCCATAGCCCAACGCCCGCTGCCACAGCCGATATCAAAAATATCATGCGGATGCAACATCGGAGCCTCATAATTTCCTTTGCGAACATATCTCAGCATAAAATGTTGAAAATCCAGCCGGCTTATTTCAGTGTCGTCTTTCGGCAAAACATAAGGCACTTCACTTGAATATGTTCTGCCTGCTAATTGAATAAATTTTCCCGAAACTGCCGCAGACGGTTTCTGCGCATTATTTCGTTTAAATAGTTGAAACCAAGCCATCTGTCAATCCTCTTAAAATAATATCGCCTGCCGCAGAAATAGTATTCCACACCTGCGCAATATCAATAAAATTAGTTACAGATCGTCAGGAATTTCACTCTCTGAACCGGCTTTTTCGATATGCGCGCCTAAATTTCGCAGTTTCTCATCTAATTTTTCATAGCCGCGTTCAATGTGTTCAATGCCATACGCAGTGGAAACTCCCTGCGCGCACAACGCCGCTATAATATACGAGCAGCCGGCGCGAATATCGGGAATCTCTAACGTTGCGCTATGCAGCGGGGTTGGGCCGCGGATAATGGCGCTGTGTTTTTTCTCACTCTCGCGAAACCGGCAAGAAAGCTCTCCCAAACATTTTGTATACAAACCAATATCGGCGCCCATTTGCCGCAATTCACTTGTATACCCAAAACGATCGTCATACAACGTTTCATGCACAACCGACATGCCCGCAGATTGCGTTAATAACACTGTAAAGGGCTGCTGCCAATCGGTCATAAAACCCGGGTGTACATCCGTTTCCAACGCAATAGACTGCGGCGGCCAACGATTGGTGTAAAAGCGGATAGCGTTATCTTCCACCGTAAATTCTAAGCCTACACGATACAGGGTATTTAAAAAAGTCAGCAAATGCTCTTGAGACGCGCCTTCCAGCCGCACATCACCTTGGGTAACATAAGCGGCGACTGCGAGAGACACTGCCTCCATCCGATCCGATAATATACTATGATCGGCGCCGTGCAGTGAATCAACACCCTCTATTACAATTTTGCGATCGACCCGCTGCTCAATAATTGCGCCCATTTTCTGCAAAAACTTGATAAGATCGATAATTTCCGGCTCAATTGCCGCATTTTGAATAATCGTTACACCTTTAGCCAACGCCCCGGCGATAAGCAGCGTTTCGGTAGCTCCTACACTGGGAAACGGCATACTGATTGTGGCGCCTTTCAAACGCTTGGCGCGCAAATGATAAGCGCGATCATATTCCTCGACTTCAGCGCCCATTTGCGCCAGCCCCGAAATATGATAATCTATCGGCCGCGAACCAATGCGATCCCCGCCCGGAACCGGAATAAGCGCCGAACCTGTCCGGTGCAGCAGCGGCCCCGCGGTAAGAATAGACAAGCGATTTTTCCGTCCCAAATCGGGGGTAATACTGGAGTTGATTATTGTTTTGGTCTGCAACAAAACTTCGCTTTCATGCGTCCAAGTAACTTTTGCGCCAAGTGTTTCCATAACCATTTGTGTTATCATCGCATCCCCAACATGGCTTGGCGCGTTTCGCAGTTTCGTTTGTTGATCTGAAAGCATCGAAGCGACCATCATTTTTGTAACAGCGTTTTTTGCTCCGCTAAGTTTCACACTGCCTTTCAGGGGTATACCCCCTTCAATAATATATCTTGGCCTTAAAGTTGATTGAGAGTTCGTGGCGGCAGTACCCATTATTTTTTTCCTTCAATTGTTGTTGCTGCTTTCATAAAGCGCCTATATTCAGCATACAGAGTTACCAAACTCCAGTCAAGCCAAATTCCGGATGATTTATTGCAACTTCCAAATTCCTGTGCTATTGTGAAGTACATACAGGTGTTTTACATTTTTTGCTATTTTGTATATACCTTTTATTTTATATATTTTTGAGGCGTATTGCTATGAGTAACGGCGTTTCTTCACCATTGTCCTATATTATAAAGGCAGATGGGGCAGACGCCAGACTTTTAGACGCCGCTTTGCTGCGCGCCATTGAACATGTGAACGCCGATGGAGGCGTTATCGCCATTCGCGATGACTCAGCGTCAGCAATGATACTCCGCAACCAGCAGGTGCACCCGCGATTTTACGACAATGTGCCCTTTATATCAAAACATGAACATGAAGATGACTCGCTGGATCGCGAATCAACCACCGTGTTACCTGCCAGCCACTTAGTGCGCATTTTCCGAAAAGGTGAAGGCGTAATCGGCCACGTTTGGGATACTGGTGAAGCGGTCATTATGAGCGGCAAAGAAGTTCAGGTTCTGCCCCATGGACAATCTGCCGAATTTGAAAACGCCGCTTGGATCATGGCGGCGCCAATATACTCTATTAATCCGGGTGAATACGAAGCAAACTCTATTTATCCCATTGTAATCGGCGTTATTGTGGTTTTTGTTTCAGAACCGCAATGGCGTTTTACTCAGCATCACCTAAAATTGCTGCAGTTAGAGGCGCATATTGTATCGCAAGCGATAAAACTTTCCCTCATAAATCAGCAAGAAAGAAAGCACCGGCGCCTCTTATCTTTATTGCAGGAAATGACCCACAATTTCCCTTTCCAGTCAGATTCAGATTCGTATTACGAGGGCTTTGCCGAAAGAATTTATTCGGCGCTGGATGGAGTTGTAGAAATTCACGCTTTTGCGCTCGGTATTGTCAAAAATTATACCGCGAACAGCCGCCCATTAGACCCCATAATACAGTTATATGGCATTTACGAAAAAGGTGAGCGGCTGCCGCCGCAAAAACTGCCGATTTCCGCTGCCCCTTGGTGGCAAACCGTATACAGCGGGCAGCCATATTCATGGATTCAAGATTCCGAACGAATCGCCACCCCATCATTAAGCGCGCGGCAATGGGGCAATCGGCAATATATGGATTCGCAAATTTACATTCCCATTCAAGGCTCACAAGAAATCATCGGAGCGTTGCTTATCGCACATCAAAACAACAACGCCTATTCTTATGAAAATGTCATTCTGCTGCAAACTGTCAGCAGATTCATCGGTGTCGCCATTGAAAACGCGCGGTTACGCGCGTCACACCTGCCATCAGAAGATTTACAGCAAAGTCAGTTTGCGCTGGCGCTTTTAAATAACGCAATTCTTGGCTTAAATGAATCTTTAGATACCCGGGAAATTATTAAAAATCTTGTCGAACAAGGCTCAGACCTCGCGCGCGGGCAGCATTGCGTATTTGTCGAATACAATGAAAAGAAAGATGAACTGATTCTGCAAGACGGCGCGCAATTCAAAGATCATTCACCATATAAAAATGATATCAATATCAGCTGCCCTGTCGGCTCCGGCAGACGCCGCAAAGCCATTGAAGGCGAAACCGTGCGGTTGGAAGACTTGAACGAAGAATATCACCGCGGAGATATCATCGGAAATATGCTGGAGCGGCACCATGTTATAGACGCTATGCTGCTGCCAATTATATACAGCGAAAGCGTTACGCGATTTAATAAAATATTGGGATTTATGATTATTTACTCACCCGATCAGCGAATTATGGTAACTCCGGCGGAAACAATGAATTTGCTGGCGCTGGGACGTGTGGCGGCAGCTGCGATGTATAACGCAAAAACATATTCGCAATTGCGCGAAGTGGATAAAATGAAAGATGAGTTCATTCTCACCGCTTCCCATGAATTTCGGACACCCATGAGCGCAATACAAGGTTTTAGCTGGCTGATACAAAAGCGTGTGGATTCCATGACACAGGAACAGGGAAAACATTGGGCAAGCGAAATTATACGCTCTACAGAACAGCTGAAAGATATGATCGACTCTATCACCGAGGCTTGGCGCACACAATCTATTTCGCATGTAGAGCTGCAAAAAAGCCGAATAGACCAAGCGTTGGCGCAGGCCATCGAAATTTCTGCAGGAACCCTTTCGCGCTTTCACCATGAAGTTACCGATATCGCCGTAGACAGCCTTACTGTGCTGGCCGATCCGGATCGACTGCGGCACGTCATCAGCAATCTGCTTATTAACGCCGCAAAATATTCTCCGGACCATCAAAATATCTCTGTTTCTGCGGCGGCGATAACCGGCGCGGAATTATGCAAAATGACACGCGAACGCGGCTTGCGGGACGACGATGAGGAGTTTGTCAGTTTTGTGCAGGATAATCAGGACAAGTGGTGCTTGGTTCGCGTTCAGGATGACGGAATAGGCATATCTCAGGAAAATATGAAACGGTTATTTGCTAAATTTGTTCGTTTGGAATTAACCACAAACATTCGCGGCACCGGCCTTGGCTTATACATCTGCCGCAGATACATCGAATCCATGGGCGGCGAAATTTGGGTAGACAGTAAATTGGGCCAAGGCTCAACGTTTAGTTTTTGTCTGAAACTGGAGCAGCAGATTCCTGCTGAGCCATAATAATATTTCAGAGCATATTTAGGAAGGAGCAGCGCTTCATGAATCCGATTATCTTGGTAGCAGATGACGAGCCGACAATCAGAAATCTGTTTCAGGAAGTATTTTCACTGGAAGGTTTCGCGGTTGAAACTGCCGCTAATGGCGCCGAAGTCATTCAATTGTTAGGCGGTTCTGCCGGCGCTAACAGAATTTTACTTTTAGATTTGCAAATGCCTATTCTGGATGGCTGGGGAGTTGTTCGATGGCTGGTTGAACACCCTGACGTAAAGCTGCGCACTAAAATCATCCTGATGTCTGCCGCAGAAAAACTAAAGCAGGCAAGTGCGCTGGAACACGACGCAGAAATGGCAAAACCTATCGGAATCGACGCTATGCTGGAAATTATTCAGCCATTTATTGAAGGCTTTCAATCATAATTCAAAATTAAGGGAGCTGCTCGGCAAAATTTTGCTGAGGATCTATACGCATGAAATTAGTAACACAATGCGACGAACATAAATGGACCGCTTTTGTAGACGCTGCCCAAACCGGCTATATTACTCAATCTTGGGAATGGGGGCTGCTCACGCATATTGGGAAAATGCATCGGTTAGCCGTAGAAGATGATTCCGGCTCCTATATAGCCGCCATACTTATGATCGAAACATTGGCGCCGCTGATAAACCGGCCATATCTCTACGCGCCACGCGGCCCCGTCTGTGACGATCCCTCTTCAGCGCACATGAAGCTGCTGCTGCAGGGAGCTGAAGCGCTGGCAAAGAAAACAGGCTGCTTTATGCTGAAAATTGAGCCTCAAGTTCCCGATAACAGCGAAATTTGGCTGAGAGCTTTAAAAGATTTGAAGTTTAAACTAAACCCGTTCGCCAGTCACCCAAGAAGATCGTGGATGCTGGATATTACGGTCGCGGAAGCGGAATTGCTGAGCAATATGAAAACAACCTGGCGATATAATGTGAACCGCGGGTTGCGCAATCTGAATATCCGCATTGGCTCCGCGCCGGAAGACAAAGCAATCTTTTATGCAATTTATAAAGAAACCGCCGAACGAGATCATTTTTTTATTCATCCCAAATCTCACTATGATGAGATGTTTTCAATATTTGAAGCAAACGGCAAAGGTATACTATACATTGCTGAATATCAGGGCCAGCCGATTGCCGCGCAAGTAGCCATGAAATGCGGACCGGTAACCACCTCTATGTTTTCCGCGTCTTCAAACTCTTTGCGCAACATGCGCCCAAATCATCCTTTGCAATGGACCGCAATCCGCTGGGCAAAAGAAAAAGGCTCAAAAATTTATGATTTTCGGGCAATCGCCGAAATATTAGAGCCGGATCAAGAATTATATGGACTATACGCCTATAAACACGGCTATGGCGGTTACTCCTATTTAAGCTTGCCGACACACGATATGGTATATAATCCGCTGTTTTACGCCGCATATCGCCAGGCGCTCTTACTCAAGCGCAGACGGGATCGAGCGCGCTACGTGCAGAGGATTTCTGACAGAGAACAAAAAAATGAACTTAAAGAAGAATGATTCTACAATAAATATTTCTCACCTGCCGGAAAATATCTCCGGCAGCGCTGCGCCAAGCGGCAAACAGCGGCCAATGAAAGCGCGCGTCCGAAACATTATTGTTCGCGGCGCGCTGCTGTTTGCCATATTCGTCGGCGTGATTGGCGAGCTTGGCTGGTGGCGGGTTATCGCCACCGAAACACAATTTTCCGGAAACCACTTCAATTTAGGATTAAACGCCACATGGCTGGCGCATACATGGGTGGGAGCATACCATACACAAGCCGAATATCAAGATCTATTTACCTTGCTGATTCATGAGCAAATTCACTTCATTTATGTTCACGCCGGCCCTTTAAACGGCGACGGCTCCGATTCTCCGCAGCTTTACCCATTTGCCGGCGCATTTATCCGCGCCGCAAGAATATATGGACCCAACATTAAAGTTTTAGCTTGGCTTGGTCAGCTCTATGTTCCTAACTCTCAGCCATCCGATGGTGTGTTGAACATTGCGCTGGCGGCAACCCGAAAACAAATTGCCGCCACATCTGCGTATTTTACTCATTCACTGGGATTTGACGGCGTTCATCTTGATATTGAGCCGATACCAAATAATGATCCGCATTTTTTAGATTTGCTTTCCGATATTCGGCAATCTATCGGGCCACAGCCAATATTATCACTCTCTACGCCAAACTGGATTGCAATTGCGCGCATTGCGGTTTTAATGAGTAAACTCACCGACCGGGATAATTACTGGTGGACCACCTATTATTATCGCAAAGTGGGGCAGTACGCCAATCAAATCGTTGTGATGCTATACAACACCGATATGCCAACGGCCCCTTTGTACGAGGCGCTAGTAGAGCAGGAAACCGCCCATATTATACGCGACGTGCAGTTTGAAAGCCCGACCACTAAGGTGCTTATCGGATTGCCCACATATACCGGAAACTCAAAAGCGTTTCATTCTTCCGCCGAAAATATTACCACGGGATTAACCGGTGTTATTAATGGCTTAAATTATGAAAGTTTGCATACTGCTTTTGCGGGAGTTGCAATTTATCCTGAGTGGCTGACCACACCCGCAGATTGGGATGTATACAATACGTTGTGGCTGTAAATCCCGCGCAACAGTATGCCACAGCCCCGGCGCTATAAAAAAGCGCCGCCATTTTATTGAAAAAACTTTCCCCACGTGGGAGAAAGTTTCCGGAACGCCGCCCTTTTGGAGCAGGCAAAAATAAAAACAAGCAAACAAACACGCTAATCGCCAAAAAAGCGGCGCGTAAACGTTGCAATAAATATAATCTCTATAAACAGCCCAATAAACGCTTCACAAGCGGCAATCACCCCCTGTGGATCACTTGGCTTGATTTGTGACCCAAAAAATCCCCGGCCATGGAACGCCGTTATGCTCAACACACAAGCATCCAAAGCATTGTAATGCCCCGACCCAGTGATATAAAATAAGACTGAAAAAACAAAAATAATGATTAAATAAGCTGTAAAGCTGCGCAATGGCCGAAAACCATACCCCGCAATCATCTCTAAAAACCACGAACCAGCATAACTGCCAATTTTGCGCTCAAGCCTATAAGCATGGCGCTGACAGATGCGCGCGCGATAACTAAATTGATCGGCGGTTTCATTCATCCCTTGGTCTTTAAGCGCAACCGCCAGCTGCCGATTGGCGCGCACAGCTGCTCGCCAAGAATCTAGCCGTTCTTTTAATCGGTTTTTTCGTTGTTCTTTCGGCGCTTTTTTGAGAGCATCATCTAATTTTCTGGCGTTAAGCTCATCTCCAAGCTGTTTTAGCTGGCGAATTTGCGGCTCAATAACCGCAAGATTCACCCCACCCCAACGAACATCTGCAAATAGGTTCAACTTTTCTTGAGTTCCAAGTAGAACACCATCAAGTTGCGTCGCTGCATCAAAAAATGCGCCACGTAAATCTGCGCCTGCTAGGTGCGCTTTCCAAAGGACTGCGCCTGCTAGGTGCGCGTAGACAAGATGTGCGCCTGCTAGGTGCGCGTCGCTAAGATTTGCGCTTTCCAGATGCGCTCCCATAAGATGTGCGCTGGCTAGCTCCGCTTTCGTCAGATCTGCTCCTTCCAAGTGCGCTCTCATAAGATCTGCGCCGGCCAGGTCCGCAAAACTAAGATGTGCGCCGGCCAGGTCCGCATCCTTAAGATGTGCGCCGGCCAGGTGCACCCTTTGCAAATCTGCGCCGGCCAGGTGCGCGTCGTCAAGATGTGCGCCTTCCAGGTGCGCTTCCCTAAGCTCTGCGCCGGCCAGGTGCGCAAAACTAAGATCTGCGCCGGCCAGGTGCGCTTCCCTAAGCTCTGTTGCGTATTCTAGGTGCGCTCCTGCCAGATATGCGCTTTCCAAGTGCACATCCTTAAGATCTGCGCCGGCTAGGTGCGCAAAACTAAGATCTGCGCCTGCAAGAGGCAAACCACTCAAATCTATGGAAGCGTATTCCTCCGTTTCACCTAATTGCACACCACCTAAATCTAAGCCTTTACGATCTACTTGCGCTGCGTCAGCCAAATCAACCGGCGTATGCGTATGCAGCAGCCACTCAATATCGGCGCGCTGCAAACGCATATCCTTGAACGGAAAATCTTGATTATGAAGCTGTCGTTCGCGTAACTCTGCTTGGCGCGTTTCGGCAATTTCTGGCTCCGTGCGCCAAGCTTCTCCTTGCTGCTCCCAATACGCTTTCCATTCCGCCCGATTATCGCCTGTTGGTTTATCGCTCATTCTCTGCCTCCATTATTCAGGCAATGCTATTTGCCTACTTGGTTTTATAATACACAACATATAATCTCTATTGCACAATAGCGCATACAACGTATATGGAATACACTGCCGCGCTCCTTTCGGAATGCGCCTCCCTATGTGTATACTGCAAATAAAACCAATGGATGGCAGAATAATGGCGCACTACGCATTGAATGCACAAACTATTCGCGCGCAATCAAGGATTGGATATTTGGTACAGCCACACACCGCCGACATGCGCAGGAGCAATTTTCAGTCCGCTTAAAGAATCAGCAAACACGGGTTCGAGCGCGTCACTAACGATAATATCGTTTACATGGTATTGAGCAACAAACGCCTTAAGAGCTTGCGGCGATATCGGTTTATTTTGCAGGAAGCTATCGATAGTCGCGGTTTGAAAAGCCGGTGGAGTTGAGCCAAAATATCCGCCCATTAGT
>JAKAOI010000035.1 GCA_021812265.1 Chloroflexota bacterium
TCTTATTGATCCCGTAGCGCGGCAAAGCATTTTAGAGCGCGCCGGCTGGCGCACACACCGTATTTCTTGCCGCCGATGGATGGAAGACAGGGCAGGATGCGCGGCGGAAATCAGCGAAATTTTGGGCATTGGCGGACAATAGCCCAATTGTTGCGCAAGCGCCGCGCTGACATATGTTCACCTGCTGTCCGGAGCCGCACAACAAATACGAGGGCGAAGATACGAACATATGCGGAATACATCCATTTTTACCACTACTCCCAAAAAGTTAAAACAGTTGACGCCGTTGCAAGTCTATGATACGTTAATGGCAGATTTATCCGTGTTCTTTATCCCCGGGCGCTGTTCCCTGATTGTATGCATAATAGAGTACACACAAATACCGCGCCGCAAGATATATCGCTTTGGAACCCAATCTTAGGTTCCGGCATACGCGAAAAGAATAAACTATATCTTCCGCGCAGCGGCACAAATATATGAGATAAAGACGCGCTCACAAATATTATCAAGACTACGGCGAGGTTTCTCATGACACAAGATGATACTCAGGCCCAGCACACACCCGGCCCCGAACTGATTTATCGGCTAGCATATTATTATGACACGAAAACATTTCTGACATCTGTTTCACTTGGCGTGTATACAGCGCTGGCAGCGCACCCGCTTTCGTCGGAAGATCTTGCAAGACGGCTTAGTTTGCATACCAGACCATGCGAAGTGCTGCTAAACGCATTAGTAGCTTTAGAGCTGCTGCGCACCGAGATCGATCCACATACCCAGGAATTAGTATTTGCCAACACTCCTATTTCCGATACATTCTTGGTCGAAGGCCGACCCGAATATATTGGCGAATGGCTAAAAAACGATGATAAATCTTGGAGCACTTGGGGAGATTTGGAAAATGTAATTCGCGGCTATGGAAGACATAACCAATCTATTTACGCTTCCACATCACCCGAGCTTATCCGCATCGCACGAATGGATGATATTGAGTCGCAAATTTTAGCGCCCAAATTGGTAGATGAACTGGATATTACCGATGAATCTACCCATAAAGTTCTGGACATCGGCGGAGGCAGCGGCAGATATGGCGTTGAATGCTGCCGGCGCGGCGCCAACATTACCGCAACTGTATTCGATCGCCTGCCTGTTCGCGAATTGTTTGATGATGTTGTGCGGCAAACCGGAATGCTGAAACGCATGAATTATGTTGTCGGTGACTTTAATCACGATGTGCTGCCGCGGGGATACGATCTTGCGTTGCTGGTAGATGTGCTGCATCTGCAAGGTGAAAATAAAAACAGAGATCTGCTGTGGCGCGTTCGCGGATCTTTGGAAGTCGGCGGCAGAATCGCCGTGCGCGAAACACTGCTGAATGACAATATGACCAGTCCGCGCCGCGCTGCGCTGTTTTCCGTTAATGTTATGGCGCATTTCCCAGACGCCCGATGCTATTCTACCGCCGAAATTGCCAAATGGCTTACGGAAGCCGGGTTTGACAATATTCGTATGCACGATACCTATCCGGGTTTAATTACCGCAAAAGTTTCCCAAAATCACTAAGCGCTATCTCGCAGTTGCAACGACGAAACCACACGCCACAACCGTGTGGTTTTTTTGTTTATCTCCTATTGCTTCAACAAAAAATAGCTTGCGCTTCTGCGGCGCGACAGGATACGAATTATAAATCAGGCAATCATTTTTATGGAATGCGGGTTATAGATAAAATTTTTCATATTTTTTAAATAATCTATATATATTTTTTAAATCAATTTTTATGCTATAATAAAAATAGGAATATGAGAGCAGGTTTTAAATATGCCCGAACTGCCGGAAGTTGAATTGACGCGCAAGCAATTGCAGCAGTTTGCCACAGGCAGCATTATTGAACGTATTTACATAACAGAGCAAAGAATAATAGAAACCCCGGCAATGCAGCAGCGGCTATCAGATATACTCAACAGACAAATTACCCACTGTGATCGGCGAGGCAAACTGCTGCTCATTCACCTAGATAACACCGATACGCTCGCCATTCATCGCCGTATGGCCGGCAACTTAACACTCCTTGCGCGCGACGCTCCTAACGAACCGTATATCTGCGCCGTTTTTTTTCTGCGCGCGCCTAATGGGTCAGAACAAAAATTGTTGTTTACCGATCCCCGCAAATTTGGCCGCATTGGCGTCTACCATTCCAGCGAACTGGCGCAAAAACTGGCTAAATTAGGCCCAGAGCCGCTTCAGGATGATTTTACGGATGAAGCGCTGAAACATGCGCTATCTTCAGCAAACCGGCCAATTAAAACAATTTTGCTGGATCAATCTAAAATTGCCGGAATAGGCAACATCTATGCTGATGAATCGTTATTTGCTGCAGGAATTCATCCCAAACGCAATTCCCATACACTTACTGATACGGAAATACATACATTGCGGCTAGCCATTGTTACAACACTGGTTTCCGCTTTAGAACACGCCGGAACCACCTTCGGCCGCCATAGAGATCTATTCGGAGCAGCCGGCAAAAATGTAGATTATTTACACGTGTATCAACGTGAAGGAGCGCCCTGCAAAATTTGTGGAAGCGCTATTCAAAGCATTCGTGTCGCGCAGCGCGGCACACGTTTTTGTCCCACATGTCAAAAATAAGAAAGATGGAAAACGATTATGTCTCAAACGGAACAAAACAAAACAAATATTTTTTTCATTCGTCACGGCGAAGCCCATTCTAATGTTCACCCCGTTATTGCAGGAAAAAATGGTGATCGCGGGCTGACCGAACTTGGCGTGCGCCAAGCCGAAGCGCTGCGTGACAGAATTATTGAAACCGGTGAAATTATTCCGGATGTTTTTATTGTCAGTCCATTGGCGCGGGCGCGCCAAACCGCTGAAATTATTGCTCCGGCCATACACGTTCCTATGACATTAAATTGGGATGTTGAAGAACTGCGTCCCGGGTTGGCTGATGGAATGCATATACAAGAATTTCATGAAAAATACGGCCTGCCTCATTTCCGCGAAAATCCATTCCAGCCGTTTGCGCCAGAAGGCGAGACATGGCCAGGATTTACTTTGCGTATCGCCGAAGTGATACATACTATTGCATTAGAACACAAACACAAAACTGTGTTGATTGTATGTCATGGCGGCGTTATAGACGCTTCAATGATTACTCTGTCACGCATGCAATCAGTATTATTCCCTCCCATGCTTTTCTCTACCACTAATACATCTATTACTCATTGGCAATCTGCCGATGAGCAAGCTGCCGGATTATTAGGCACATGGAGGCTCATGCGGTACAATGATTCAGCGCATCTGGCAAAAATCGGTGTACACGATCATATCAATTGGAAACAAACTATTGAGGATTCGGAAAAAGAAAAACAGGCTGAACATCTTTCTATGCCGCTTCCAACCGAAGATGAATCCGACTCATAAACTATCTTTTTTGGATATTGCTGCCTGTTTTCATATCTTAAAGCAGCGCTGTAAAGAGGATTGGCGCGCCAATCCTCTTTTGAGGTTCCCATACGCGCCAAAGCGCCACTACCCAATTTTCCTAGTAAAATAACTGTATATATGCGCTCTTGTGCTATCATCGCTATAGCGCACTTTCACATTACAGGAGATGACGGATGACCTCTTTTACAACTTCTAACCCTGCTATTCCCAGACGTATACGGCTGATTAACTGGCATGGACACGAAAACGCAACTTTGGATATTAACGGTGGCATGCTTGCTATTATCGGGGAAAACGGCTCCGGAAAATCTCTTATCTTAGACGCTATCGACTGGGCGCTGTTCCCATCACCAGGTAAACAATTTAATTCCGCCGCGCGTGAAGGCGGCCGGCAATCACGGCGCACGCTAAGTAACACCATTCTCTTTTTCGATCCCCATGGCGTAGACAGGCCCGATAAAGGCTGGCGCCGCACTCGTACCGTTGGTTACTGCGCCGTTGAAGTAGAATTTGAAAACGGCAGCCGCTGGGTTTTTGGCGCCGCCGCCGCCGCTACCCCGCATAGCGCCAGCCCATGGTACTACGCCCTCCCTGCAGCTTTAGACGCCATAACATTTTTAGGAACCGCTGCAGAGGGCGGCAAAGCGCCGCTTACCTTTCAAGAATTTAAAAAAGCCAATGAACATTTCGTATCCACCGGCGGTTTGTTATTTGGAGCCTCTCAGGTTGAAGAGTATAATCGCGCTGTTGCGCGACACTTGCTGAATATCGATGGATCAGATTGGCAGCGCCGCTATGACGCTTTATATGATGTGCTGCACCGCGTGCTGGGCCTGCGTGTCGATGACGCGCTGGTGGCAGACCCCAGCAGCGTTGTGCGTCAATTTTTGCCCATCATCGATCGTCCGCACTTAGAACGATTGGTAGATGGCCTTGAAGGTATTCAGCGCATTCACCGCGACATTGAAGAATATGAAAAACTACACACGGCGCTCTCCGCTGTTGAAGAAGCCCGACGCAAATATCACAACACTATCACCCAATTTGGCGCTTTAGCTTGGCTGAAATCTTCATGGGAAGCAGAAGACGCCGACCGCGCGTTAGAACAAGCTGAAACACTGCTGAGCGAAGCGCGCACCGCAAGCCAAAAAGCTGAAGCAGATGAAGACGCCGCCTATATTGAGGAAATTAACATCCGCCGCGAATTAGAAGCGCTGCAAGAAATGCACCAAGGTGAAATTGTGCAGGCAGTTTCGCGTGCAAACAACGCCCTTCAAGCCGCACAGCGCGAGCAAGAGCGCTCTGCCAGAGAAGTAAAGCAGGCCGAACAGCGCCTGAATCGCGCCAAACAAGTGGTTGTCTCTTCGCAAACTTCTTTAGAGCAAGAACACCAAACCACACAAAAAAGAGTGGTAGAGCTAGCCGGGCGGGTAAAATCAGTTTTTAGCTTTATGCCCGATCCGTTAGAAAACGCTTTCCATCAATTAGCCGAGCAGCCAGAGCCAGAACTGCATTCCGATGCGCTGCACTCCGCCGCCGCCGCTGTAGACACCGAACTGACAAAATTAGAAGCGCAGTTAAAGCAATTACAGACCGCGCGCGAAGTAACCGCTAAAGCGCGGCTGGCCGAACGCGATGCGCAAGCAAAACACACCGCTATTGAATCAGCCTCGCACAATTCTCGAAAAATATTGTGGAGCAGATGGGAAAGACTGCGCGCCCGCTGGCCAACAGAGGCTGCCGCAGCGCCAACCGGTGACCCTGCCTTGGCAAAAGTAGCGCCGGCGCAAGAAAGCGCACAGCGTTTTGCGACAGCGTTGCGGGAGCAGATACATCAAAAAAATGATGAGATGGCCGCGTTGCGAATGCGCGGCGATGAAATAAAAAATAAACTGACAGAAACCGAAACTGAACTGGCAAAACCAACGCAAGAAGCGCAACCCCAATTGACAAAAAATCGTGAACGAGCCTATCAGCATATTGCATTGCTCGATTCTCAAGCGGCTCCGCTATATTGGCGTATAGATTTTTCCGGCAGCGAAGGCGCGCATGGCGGCGCAATCGAAGCGCTGCTGGCGCATTTAGATATGTTAACACCCCTGCGGCTGGAACAGGTTTCACAAGATATGCAAACCGCCATTGCCGCAGAAACAGATTGGAAAGCTGTCATTGATCTTCCCACGGCGCCGCTGCCGTCAACTGCCGCCGAACACACAGCGGCAAAAGCGCTGAAAACACAAGATAAAGCTATTCGCGGGCTTATTGATACACTTTTAGGCGCTTGCGCGCTGAAAGATCAACCAATTCCACAGGGCGATTATTTGTGTCCCGACGGCCGCTATCGGCTGAATGGATTGGAAGGCAAAGCGCCACTGCCGACGAAAACCAGCACATTAATTGGATTGCAGCGACGCAAACAGGCCGCCGCTGAGCGCCGCGCTGAACTGCTGGCCGAACGCGAACACTACCTTACTGAATCTGCCGCGGCGCAAAACACTATTAAACAAGCTAAAACTGATATCGGTCACTTTGAAGAAGAATTGCGACAAATTGAAGAATGTTTGCATCTGCTGGAAGAAGTAAAAATACGCTTAACAGAAACGCAAGATTCTTTGGCGGCGCTGGATGACGCCGCTATGGCTGTTTCAGACGCTCAGCGAACAGTTCAAGAGGCAGAAGCCATTGAACAAAATCAGATGGAGATTTGGAAAACATCAGCCGGAGTATATCACCAACTAGCTGATATTCAAAAATTGGCGCAGGCGCGACTGCTTGTAGCGCAATCGGTTAGTGACGCGATAAACCGCGCCGCTGAAATGCGTCAACGGCTGGCCAGTTTACAGGCGCGGCTGCGTTCCGCCGAAGAATCATACGCCGCCGAGGAAGAATCTTATGGTATTGCCCGCGCCGCGCTTTCCGACGCCGATAAGGCAGCTGATGACGCGCAAAAATTATTGATGTCTGCCAGAAACGCGCTGCGCGACGCAGGTTTAGAAAACGTTGAAGCGCGTATTACCGATTTACAGAAACGACTGAAGACGACACAAGATCGCGCCCGACAGCTTGGTGTGGCAAAAGGCGTGGCGCTGCATCAGCTGGAAGCTTCACAACAAAGATTTGAAAACTGCGCGCAATCAGCGCAAGAACAAAGCGCCAAACTGAAAGACCGCAACCAACATTTCGGGGAATTGCTTAACGCCGTGGCGCGCAGCCTCAATCTGCCGGAAACTTCAATCAGCGAACCTGCCCGTTTCGCGCGCCAGCTTACCCGCGGACGTGAAAGCCGCAGCCGGCTGGAAGAAGATTTGCCGCGTATTCTTGCAGCTTCTGAACGAGAACAGGAATATTTTCTTTCAGCCGTTGGTGAATATCAATCGATGGTTGGAGTAGATGAAAAATTCGGACTGAAACAGCCGGCGCGGATAACACTTTCGATGGCGCCGCAAGGCTACCTGATGGATATTGTTCCCCGTCGCGAAGCCATGGCAGATATCTTATTACTGATAGAGTTTCTGCAAGCTTCAGTGGAACAATTAAAAAGCACTCTAACGGATAAGGTAACCAGAGTTGTTCGTGATATTATTTTAGGTGAAGTTGTTTCTCATTTAGTAGAACAATTGGCGCGCGCTGAAGATATTATCGCAGGATTAAACGAACGGCTGGCTAACGCTCGATTTTTTGCGCGAAACACTAAGTTTTCTTTAAAACTTTCGGTTCGCTTGGCGCGCCGCCCCGATATTCCTTTCGATCACGTTTCAGTAGCTACGGCGCTGATAGAACATGGGCGCGCGCTGCCCAGCCAAGAACGAGAAGAATTAACCAAAATATTCTCCGTATGGCTGGATGAACAAATGCGCGGACAAACACAACCTTCGGTTGAAACGCTGGTAGAACAGCTAGATTATCGCCGTTGGGTGGATATTTCACTGCTGCACTCAGACGAACTGGATCCGCGGGTGCGCCCATGGGACAGCGCGGTATCTGGCTTCGGCTCCGGCGGAGAGCAGCGTGTGCCAGTGTATGTGTTGCTGATTACCGCTGCTGCCATGCAATTTGCCGTTTCTAACGCGCCGTTGCGCATTCTTATGCACGATGAGGCGTTTGCCCGTATGGATCAACGTAACGCAGACCTTGTGGTCAGATTTGCTCAGCAATTGGGTGTAGGATTGGTGATTGCGTCGCCCAACTTAGATTTATTTGCCGAAGGCATAAAATACGCCACGGCGTATCGTTTACGGCAACTGCCAAACGGCCTGATTGCCCGTGAGGCGTTGCACCTGAAATCATATGATACAGATGACGTAGCGCCTATCCCCGGCGCATCATCATAGAGTTGCTACAAGTTTATGAACGACAGGATCCATTCACACACAAAATGTGAATTTAGACCGTATTTACCGGTATGAAGTTTGCTCATTTTGTGGTATATAAAAAGAGACACCTTTTTTATATAAAAGGCGCAACACATTTTAGTTTCTAAAGGAGACTGGTATGCATCCATTGAGAATTGGTTCGGTATATGGGCTGATTGCCGCAGTAGTTCAAGTAGCTACCATATACGTGAACCACAAGGTGCTTTCATCCGCCAATGGTTTTGTTGGTTTTTTCGGAGCTTTTCTTATTCCCTTAGTATTACTATATCTTTCCGGTCATTTTGCCGGCCGGCATAAACGCCTGACTGAAAAAACAACAGCAACATCCGGACCAAACGCTATATTGCATGGCACATCAGCCGGTGTCACATCCGGATTGATCTTTATTATTCTCGTTGGGCTTTCCGGGAAATATTTGGGAAGTTTCCTTGGTATTGCAAACGCGCATGACGTATTTGGTTCCGTTTTAGGCGCGCTGGGATTTGTATTTGCGCTTATCGGATGGTTTTTTGCCGGATTGATTTTAGGATCTTTTGGCGGTCTGTTAGGCGATTCGCTCGCTCACAAACAGTTGAAAGCTTAGTTTGTACAAGGCTTTATTGTATCATTTGTAAAAAGGCTGCGCGGGAAATATTGTTTGTCCCGGCAGCCTTATTTTTTATCCACATTCTGCAAGGATGATCCCTCGATTTAGGCGCGCGCATCTGCAATAATGCGGGAAATCTGCGTAAACTCTGGTTTTAGGCTGGCGCCGCCAACAAGAGCGCCATCGATCTCGGGTGACTCCATGAAAGACGCAATATTCGCCGCAGTGGCGCTGCCGCCATATAAAATGCGTAAAGCCTGCGCAGCGCTTGCGCCATACAGATCTGCAAACACGGAACGAATCATCAGCGCCATCGCTTCAGCGTCTGCGCGGGAAGCAGCGCGGCCCGTGCCGATAGCCCAAACCGGTTCATACGCGATAACAATTTCTCCCAATTTTTCAGCCGGCAAACCAACTAACCCACGCTGTATCTGCTCGGCGACAACAGATTCAGACACGCCCGCTTCACGCTGCGCTAACTGCTCACCGACACACACAATGCAAGATAAACCTGCCTCTAATGCGCGAAGAATTTTTGTATGCGTCATTTCATCGGTTTCATGATGGTACATACGCCGCTCGGAATGGCCAATAATCGTCCAAGAGCACAACTCTGCCGCCATCATTGCAGAAACTTCCCCCGTATACGCGCCTTGCGCATGTTCGCTAACATCCTGAACTCCCACTTGAATAACTGAGCCGGTTAAAGCGTTAGCAGCCGCCGAAACGGAAATATACGGTGGAAAAACGAGTTTTGTTACACCCTGAACCAATTCTAGCTCCCCACGAACAGTTAGCAGAAATTCCGCCGTCTGCTGCGGTCCATAATTCAATTTCCAGTTTCCTGCCGCAATTGGTATGCGCATATTATTACCTCTCTGCGTCTTTCAAAGCTGCAACACCGGGCAAAATTCGGCCTTCCAAAAATTCTAGTGAGGCTCCGCCACCGGTTGAAACATGAGTTACCATTGTTGCGGCGCCTGCTTTTTCTACGGCTGCCGCGCTGTCTCCGCCGCCAATGATAGTAACGGCGCCTTCCGATGTTCGATTGACCAACGTTTGAATAATTGCGTTGGTGCCAACAGCAAATTTTGGAAATTCTGCAACACCCAGCGTTCCGTTAAAAATGATGGTTTGCGAAGTTTGCAGAACATGTTGAAATTCTCGTGTTGTTTCGGGGCCGATATCTAATATACGCCAGCCATCCGGCACATGGGCCGCGCTTACTGTTTGTGAAGCTGCTTCGGCAGAAAAAGCGTCGGCGATCACAGCGTCTGACGGCAGAACAAATCGCACATTATATTCTTGCGCCAGTAATTGCAGTCTGCGCGCTTCGGTTAACTTCGACTCTTCAAACAGTGAATCACCAATTGCGTAGCCTTCTGCTTTTAAAAACGTGTTAGCCATGCCGCCGCCAATTAAAATAGCGTTGGCTAGGGTTATCAAACGTTCTATTACGGCTATTTTATCGGAAACTTTGGCGCCGCCAATAATTGCAACCAGCGGCCGTTGAGGATTTTCTAACGCCGAGCCAAGAAAGTTGAGTTCTTTTTCCATCAAAAAGCCGGCATAAGCCGGCAAAATATGCGCCACGCCTTCGGTAGAGGCATGGGCGCGGTGCGCAGAGCCAAAAGCGTCATTCACATAAATATCACCTAATTTAGCCATTTGCGCCGCAAAAGCAGGATCATTTTTTTCTTCTTCAGGATGAAACCGCACATTTTCTAAAAGCGCCACTTGTCCGGCCTGCAGCGCAAAAACAACGCTTTCTGCAGCAACGCCAACACAATCAGAGGCAAACTGCACAGGTTGACCCAGCAATTCACTTAAACGAATCGCAACCGGTTTCAACGTGTATTTTGCGTCGGCTCCTTTCGGTCGCCCCAAATGAGACATGAGCGCAACCGCCGCCCCATGATCCAGCAGATAGCGAATTGTTGGAAGCGAAGCGCGAATGCGTGTGTCATCGGTAATATTTCCCTGTTCATCCTGCGGAACATTAAAATCGACGCGCGCCAAAATTCGCTTGCCTTCTACTTGCGCGTCGCGGATTGTTGCCTTATTCATGCTATTCACCTAAAAACCAAATTGAAGATAAAACGGGTAAACACAAAAAAAACGCTGCGCGCCGCGCGAGAAGAGAAGCATTTTCCCCTCTCGCAAATATATAGCAGCGCAGCAGCGCAGTAGTACACTACAGATGTTTTGCCACCATCGCCGCAAGGTCTGAAACGCGGCAAGAATAGCCCCACTCATTGTCATACCACGAGAATACCTTCACAAACTTGCCGCCAAGCGTGGTGGTCAGTTTGCTGTCTACAATTGAGGAGTGCGGATCGGCCTTATAATCCATTGAAACCAATTCTTCTTCACTATATCCCAAAATGCCATTCATTGGCCCTTCAGCGGCTGCCCGCAGCGCTTCATTGACCTTTGCGGTTGTTTCATCGCCCAAATCATCCCGCAATACGCAGGTAAAGTCGACGATAGAAACGGTTGGAGTAGGCACACGCAACGAAATGCCGTTCAATTTCCCTTTTAATTCCGGGATAACCAGCACAACAGCCTTGGCGGCGCCAGTGGTGGTGGGCACAATATTCATTGCGGCGAGATC
>JAKAOI010000036.1 GCA_021812265.1 Chloroflexota bacterium
ATCTCCGATAACCTGACCAAAGGTATATAAGATGGAGCCAACCGCCGGAAGCAGAAATTTTTGCCGGGCGTTTAAAACAAATGTAGCAATAAATGATAGACCCAGCATTATCGGCTGAATAAGCATAATACGAGAAAGCTGAATTACATCATTGGCTTTTTCGGGATTATTAAATACACCATACGCAAATAAATGCGCCAACTGAGGCATAAAAATTGCGCCGAGTATTGCAAATAGGGTTAGAAGCAATGTAACAACATTAAACACAACACTGGTTATATACCATGCGCTTTTTTTATCTTTTTTATTAATCATATATTCCGTAAAAACCGGAATAAAGGCAGAGCTGAGCGCCCCACCGGCAATTAAATTGTATATTGCGTTCGGCAAGGTAAACGCCAATGTAAAAGCGTCGGCAGCATTAGATGGGCCAAAGGTAGCGCCAAATAATGTGGTTCTGAATACACCGAGTATCCGACTGATAAAAAATGATGAGGTAATAATAAACGCCGCAACTGCCATTTGATCGCGTTTCAGCGCCTTCATAGACATAGAAGGCTGGCTGACATCTGGAGCAGCAGCGCTGGGTATACGGATAGTCAACGCATCTAAATCCAAATCATAGGGCAAACTGTCATATGCAGTGCTATACATACTTTGAGAAGGATCCCCGCGCAAGCGAATCGTAGGCGGTATATAATCAGGAGCAAAAGGATAATTTGCCGATGATTGATCCTGTTGGTTTCGCTGAGGCTGCTCGTGCATCCGTAAAAACCTCTTCATGTATTTTTATTATAGGATAGTCGATTGAACCATTTAAAGGATATCACACATACAATGTTTGCATAAAAGAAATTAGGAGCGCCGAGTATCTGCCGCTGCCCTTTATGCATTTGTGATATGCCTGTGCAATTGAAAGTTCCAAAGTTTCAGCAAATTAAAATTGAGTTGGTGGTAACAGTATATATTCGCGCATATTGTATCACAGATATTATTTTGGGGATATCTATCCGCCAATATGGCCAATTGCGATACAATATGCACAGAAGGCTGTATACACGCTATTTGATTGAAAGATTAGGTATCATGCAAAAAAAATTACCCGCTAAAACATCTCAAAATGATCTGCAGGAATTTGCTTATACAACAAAATATGCGCCGAAACATACGTGGGGATTTGCGCGCGAAATTCTTGAAACAATTTTTTTAAGCGCCATCATGTTTTTAGTCATCAATGTATCTATTAAAAGTGTTCAAGTTGATGGTATAAGTATGTATCCAACATTGCATAACAGCCAATTTGTTATCGTAGATCGTTTGGCGTATGTGTTTAGTAATCCCAAACGAGGAGATATTATCGTTTTTGAATATCCACTGAATCATTCCGTTGATTATATTAAGCGCGTTATCGGAATACCTGGGGATACGGTTACGATTAACGCAAATGGCACAGTTTTAGTAAATGGCGTGCAGTTAAACGAACCATATATCAATAATATGGGCAACCCCTACGGAGCAGAGAAAATAACGCTCGGAGTAAATCAATACTTTGTGTTGGGCGATAATCGGCAGGAAAGCTCCGATTCACGCGATTGGGGAACCGTAAACCGCAGCCTTATCATCGGGCAAGCGAAAATTGTTGTTGCTCCGCTGAGCGACTTCCATTTTCTCCCCGATGAATCAGCTGTGTTTTCACAGATTCCCGCGCCATAATCTTTACAAACAGGCGGCAATCAGAACATCTCGTACAGATTGCCGCGTCGCAGTTACCGCAAAAATACTGTCTATATACTGCGGCGCCAGCCAAGACCGGTAGATTTCCAGCGGCTGACAGATTGCGCCGGCGCAGTTTCTTCTGTATTCGAAACACCGTGGCTGCCTGTCATCATTTCTATAGCAGCCAGCGCCGCCATAGCTTGGCTATGTGTCAACCCAACATACGACGGATCTGATAAAATTTCCGCGCCATTTTTTATTTTTTCTGCGTCGACGTCCCATGTTTCAGCAATAAAACCAGTAGAAAGATCTGCCGCAATAAAGCGCGGATGCTCCATAATATATATAGCAAACGGGATGGTGGTTTTTAATCCGATTATAGAATATTCCTGCAGCGCCCGTTTCATGCGTGTAATAGCCTCATCTCTGTTTGCGCCCCACACAATCAGCTTCGCCAGCAGTGAATCATAGTATAGAGAAACTTCAGCGCCGCGAAACAATCCGCTATCCACACGCACTCCCGGCCCTTGGGGTTCATGAACTTCTTGCACAAAACCGGCGCTTGGCAAAAATTTATTCAAAGAATCTTCCGCCGTAATACGGCATTCAATAGCGTGGCCGCTGAAATGAATATCTTCTTGCCGAAAAGAGAGCGGAAGACCACCAGCGACACGAATTTGCTCTTTAACAAGATCAATTCCTGTGCGCAGTTCTGTAACAGGGTGTTCAACTTGAAGACGGGTATTTACTTCCATAAAATAAAAGTTTTTTTCATTGTCAAGCAAAAATTCAACGGTGCCGGCGCTCACATACCCTGCATGTTTTGCAATATTTACGGCGGCCGCAGTAATTTCATTGCGCAAAGCGTCACTCAAAACAGCAGAAGGTGTTTCTTCAACCAATTTTTGATTGCGGCGCTGCAACGAACATTCGCGTTCACCTAAATGCGCCACATTGCCATAGGCGTCACCAAAAATCTGCACTTCGATATGCCGCGCCGGTTTAATGGCTTTTTCCAAATACACACGTTCATCATTAAAGGCGGCTTTTGCTTCAGAGCGCGCCAGCCTCAGGGCGTCTTCCAAATCTTCCGGGCGATATACAAAGCGTATTCCTTTGCCGCCGCCGCCAGACGCGGCTTTCAGCAATACAGGGTATCCGATAGAATCGGCAAGACGTTTAGCCTCAGCGGCGTCGGCGATATCATGATTTACTCCGGGAGGAATCGGCGCATGCGCCTGTAAAGCAACATTTCTTGCGGAAGTTTTTTCTCCCAAAAGCCGCTGAATATGCGCCGGAGGGCCGACAAATATGATGTTGGCGTCGGCGCAGGCCTGCGCAAAATCAGGATTTTCTGATAAAAATCCGTACCCGGGATGGATTGCGCTGGCGCCAGTTTGTTGGGCAGCCGCAATAAGTTTTGGTATATTTAAATAACTTTGGCTGGCTTGCGGCTCTCCAATGCATATAGCGTCATCTGCTTCCCGCACATATAAAGAACCGCGGTCCGCAAAACTATATACAGCGATAGAGCGTATTCCCATATCCTTACAAGCGCGAATAATGCGCAAGGCAATTTCTCCCCGATTGGCAATTAAAAGCGATTGAATCGGAAAATCTTCCGGAAGTTTCTCAACAGATTGCATTTTTTATAAACCTTTCTTGCAAAATTTTTTTAGTTTTTTTCATCATAAACCTTTTTAAAAAGAACTTCAAGATCGCCGGTTTTAGCTTACTCGAAAGCAAGCTATTCTCCTAGAAATCGAAAAATTACACTAAGAAAACCGGACAAACAGGCGATCGCCTGTTCCACGTGAAACCAGGCGTAGCCTGGGCTGGAGAGAAATTTAGTTCTAAGCGCTGTTCCAATAAAATTTCTAACTCTAGTTTCGTCCAACTAAAAATACGTAAACCAATTATCACTGCCAATGAAAAAAATTTAGATCCGCATAGATACACGAGTTATAATGGGAGATTTTTTTGATGGCTTTTGCGCAGTATAATTTTGGGGATGGCAATATACTATGCGGCATTTTTATTTTTGTCGGTATAGATTATATTTTGTGGTCATGTTTTTTTTGCGCCGCTCGCGTCTCATAATTTTTTGCAGACATTAGCAAAAACAACATTAAAAACGAAAAATGTTTGGCAGACACCATCCCAGTCTTCACAGACCATGCCGCGCGCGAGGTGAATCACTGCCGCGTATTTACCTGTTTGACAGCGCGGATTGAGCAATTCATTTTGTGAAATATAAGATTGGGGGCAGTGAAACAAAAAAAAAGCGCGCCAGGGTTACCCGGCGCGCGCGGCATGGCAACGGCTATTTTTTCTGCGTATTGGCAGATGATTGGCGGGAGTTACTCTGAAAAGGCCACAAACGCCGCTGCTGTGGTTTCACATCACCTATAGGCTCGGCTGTATCAGCAGTTATTTGTTCATCGGGTTCCGGAGCCGGAATGGGTCGTGCGCCGGCTGGCGCTTTCAATGCCGCTGAGGGCACAACAGGCGTTGCGGCGTCTCCTGAAGCGGCGCGATTTTGTAAGCGGCGCTGCAAGGCAGTTATTTTTGATTGCTGTAAATTTTCATCGACAAACTGCGGGCGAATGTCATCTTTGTTTTGTACGGAAACCGATAAAAACCGATAATTATCTAATTCCACTTCAAATGTCGGCCCTTTAAGCACCGCGCGCTGCTCGCCGCGTTTTGCAGGATTAGCAATTTTTAAGCCCAGTCGCCGCAGGGGAGCGCTTTCGCGGGGCAGCCATAACAGCTGCGCCAAAATACGCAATTCATCAAACGATTCTAACGTTTGCAATTGCTCAGCGCTGCCGGTGGCTATCATACGCTGCGCCAAATTTGCGCGCGCCGTTTCTAGTTTTTGCAAGGAAGTGTCACTGCCGGGATCCCAATCTTCATCGGTTAGCAGCGCAGATGGCGGCGGGGGAATGGAAGCGCGCTTGCGCGGCAGATACGATCGCAGCCAAGTTTCTTCATCTACCAGCGGCAAAGCAGAACCACCTTTGCCTTCCAGCCAGCGATCCAGTTGAATACGTTCATCGGAAGACGGCTCATCTTGCGTCCACAGCGCAGCGTGAACAGATCCCGAAGCGTTCCAAAGCCATACACGCGCGTCTTGCAGTGTATCGGCGTTTCCTTCAGCCAGCAAACCTGCTCGCCGTGTCAGCGCGTCGATGGCTTGAGTTTGCTGCAAGCGAAGCGCAATAGCAGTGTGAATACGCTCGGTTAACTCAACCAGCGCCAAAGATATTAAACGAATGCCATCACGCCAAGAACCACTGCCTATATCGCTTGTCAATCGTTCAAAAAACTGAATTTCGTGTGTAGTTTCTACGCCAATTGCTTCTATGCGCGCGGCGCGATCTTCCTCGGTTTCCCCTAAGCCAACACTCCACTCATCCTCATGTATGCGCAGTGTTTTTTGCAGCAGCAAAATCATCTTCCCGTCATGCGGCTCATCTTTTAATCGGATAACTCTTGCGCGGGCCATTGCCGCGCCTTCATGCGCCACGCGATAAAATTTATCATACAGCATACCCAGTCGATCTGCCACATCGGCCAAAATTTCTGGATGATTGGGATCAACAGTAATGGAGCGAAGTTCGCGGGCAAAATCATGTGATTCGCGGCTGACGCCATGTAAACTTTGCCGTGCGGTTTGCCACGCGGTAAAGCAGCGCAAAGAATCGGGTGAAGGCTCTGCCAATTCCGCCAGCAGCATATCCAGCGCGGCTGCGGCTTGGGCAAAATAATTTGCAGAAAGACTGACGAAACGGCGGCGCAGCGACCGCTGCACATCGTCCCAATGCGGCAAAAACACTCGCATGGGCCGACCCAGCGCATAATCGCGCTCTACCCGGCGGCGCAACCCGCCGTCTATTCTGGCGCGCTGTGGCGCAATTGCTGAATCTACCGCATCCCAAGACTCCAACTGCCGCAGAATATCTGCGCAATCGGCTGATATATCATCCGGCTCAGGCTCACCGCGATAGCGCAAAACAGCGCCAATATCCGCCGCAAGTTCATCTAAAGATATCCCTACTTCACCATCTAATTCATACTGTCGCAGCGCAGCAACAATTATTGCGCGGCGCTGCCGCCGACCCTCTGATTCATCTCCGGCAAAAATTCTTAAAAAATCTGTCTGACCGGAAAGCAGCGCATTTGCTTCTCGTGATAAATCAACTATCCGTACATCTGTCATTGCCATATCTGCGAAAAAAGCCTCCCCTGCGCCGCTGACGATTTATATTTCTCGCGGCTTCGCTGCCATATATATTGTTAGTGTAGCATTCAATCACCATTTTTACCATTTTATGGTATTCTTTTCTCTTTATATATCTATGCCGGGGCAGCAATAACAACATATCGCATGCTATCTACACCAAATGGATAACAGGTAAGCAGGGTTAAAATCGGCGTATCGGAGTTATCCAAAATCGATAAATCATTCGGGGAGACAATACGAATTTGGCTTACTTTAAATCTTTCTGAACCGGTAGGAGTTTGCACATAAATAGGAAAACCAATCTGTAATTTATCAATATTTCTGAAAGCCATATTTCCATGGGAATATAACATGGAATTTCCGGCGGCGCCCGGATATGCAGAATAGATAAAGTGAGTTACCGTCATTCCTGGAGCAACTACCATCCAACCTTGTTCCAGCCCTCTTTCAACAATAGGGACATTAATATTAATTGCTGGGATAATCAATCGCATAACAGAAGTTTTATCCAGGGGAGTTGTTTGGTAACTAATCATCTCATTATTAAATTGCTGCACAGTCGATTGCAGTGACGAGGCGGGAGTAGTTGTTTTAGACGGCAGCGTAGAATTTGCGTTTTTGCTGGATCCGCTGCTGCTGGTTATTTTTTGCGCCGGCAGCAAATGCAAGGATGGCGCTAATTGATAGAGGGAAACACCACCAACGGCGCCAAAGATCAATGCCGTACATAACGTTATTGCTAATTGTACGAACATAGCGCGTTTTACGGCGCGTGTACTTTTTTTACGAAGGTTCGCCATACTAAAGAGCCTTTCTCAGCTCCGGCGTTCAGCTTCCTTTCGCAAAGCATTATACGCGCCGCTGTAAGACGCAACCGCCGCAGAACCACGCTGCAGCGCCGAGAGCCGTTTACGAATTGTGTTTTGTGCAGATTTGCCCAATTCCAAAGTGGCATTGTCCAAATCAAGTAAATCGCGCAACTCCGTAACAATATCCCTGCGTTGATCTTCATCAACATCCCGGCTC
Organism: Chloroflexota bacterium; assembly: GCA_021812265.1. Taxonomy (GTDB): domain Bacteria; phylum Chloroflexota; class Ktedonobacteria; order Ktedonobacterales; family JACDGC01; genus JAJYBV01. Next base: position 6,992 of record JAKAOI010000036.1, read on the forward strand.
AGTGTTGTTATACTGGCAATAATGATCCCGCGTTCATCAGCTATGTGTTTTGCTTCAGCAATATTTTCCTGTGCAAACGCCAGCTGAATTTTTTCGGTTAACTGCCGATATTTCCGACATAATTCTCCAAAATCATCCATGACTATAATCCTTCTTGCTGTGTTTCTCCAATCACACTATATACGATAGCCTCGACATACATCAGCGCAAACGGCTTTTTTGAGCAATATATACAAAAGAAGCCGTTTGTTTTGCTTCTTATAATATGTCAGCTAAAACATCTGCGCTACGCGCCCTTGCGGACGCATAGCGCCAGTGTTGTATTTATCTGCGCATTGTAATTGCGACACCATTTGAAACGCCTGAAACACCGGCGCCTTCAACAGATTGAATAGCATATTTCCAAGCGTCGGTTAACGATTCAATATAAGGCAGCAGCTCATCAAGAATATCCGCTGATTTCTGAATATTGGCGTCGAGCAGCCGCCGCATTATATACGCATAAATCTGCCGCAGACGCTCCGAAACATCACCGGCGTTCATATCCAGTGTAGCGTCTAATTCAGCAAAAATATCTTGCGCACGTCGAATATTAACATGAGCTTCTTCGATATTTTTTGCATAAATTGCAATACGAGCTTGTTTTAGATATCTTTGCGAGCCTTCATACAACATAACCACTAAGTGGCCCGGTGAAGTGGTAAGAGTTTGAGTTTCCTGATATTGTTTTGATATTTTCTGAGCTTTGGCGCGCGCTAAAGCAGCTTGCGCCGCATTTAATGCCGTAGGTGACATTACTTCCTCCGTTTCAAATATCCATTTGATAAAAATATCTCTGGCATACATCAGATGCACTGTGCACTATACTAATTCGGAAAAAAATAACAAGAAATAAAGGGCGTTTTTACCCGGCGTTGGCCTTATTACCCAATTTTCTTCGCCACAAATTTAACCGTTGCGGCAGTATTTTTGTGACTATTGTACATGGCGGCCTTTAGGATCGGATCTGTACAATAGATGTGAGTCTATGTAAGAAAAGAGGCCAGAAAGATGATCTTGCTGACACGATTTGATGGAGCAAAATTTTATATAAATATTGATTTCATTGAATTTATCGAAGAAACACCAGACACTATGCTTTCTTTAATCGATCACAAACGCATTTTGGTTCGAGAAAGCGCTAATGATGTTGTTGGTAAAATAACCGAATATCTCCGATCAATTTATCGCGGCAACACAGGCTCTGGCGGCAGAATAGCTATGATAACCCAAAATCAGGCGCAGGCAGAGCATTCGGAAAAAGAATGGCAGACGGAACATTTGCGTGACGCTAAAGGTGAGGGCGCATAAATGGATATTTCTACCCTGCTTGGTTTAATCCTTGGTTTTGGCTCATTAATAGTCTCCGTTTTAATGGAAGGCGGATCTCCGCTATCGTTTTTGGCGCTCAGCGCTATGTTGATTGTATTTGGCGGAACATTTGGCGCTACCCTCATTTCTTATCCAATGGATGTAGTAATGACATTGCCAAAATTATTTTCCATTGCGTTGAAAAAACAAGATTTTGATGAACACAAATTAATTAAAGATTTTGTCGGCATGGCAGAAAAAGCGCGTAAAAATGGCTTGCTTTCATTGGAAGATGAGGCTAAATTAATAAAAGATACATTTACACAGCAAGCCGTTATGTTAGCCATAGACGGAACCGAAGCTGAAACGCTAAAAGAAATTCTCGAATCTCAAATAGATAGTATGGCGGAACGACATGAAGTAACATTTGGTATGCTGGAATCTATGGGAGGTTTTGCCCCAACTATGGGTATTATTGGAACCGTGATGGGGCTTGTGCATGTACTTAGTAATTTATCCAACCCTAATTCACTCGGCCCTAAAATCGCGGTTGCTTTTATTGCAACATTATGGGGAGTTATGAGCGCCAATTTATTATGGATTCCAATTGGCGCAAAATTAAAACGAAAAAGTCACCATGAAGTGTTTTTTAAAACATTGGTTATTGCCGGTATAATGGGGTTGCAATCAGGCGATAATCCACGCATTATCCAGCAAAAATTAGAAGGAATGGTGCCTGCTGACACGAAGAAAAAGTCCGGTAAAAATGCTGAAGGTGGCGCGAAAGAGCAGAAAGCCGCTTAATTAGGATATAATCACAATAACTCAATGGAATGGGATAGATAAACTCAATGTCAACGCCAGGATCTGATGACGAAAAAAAAGCAAGTGACGAGATTTCTGCCGATGAATTAGCGGATTTGTTTGGGAAAGAAAACGCTAAAACACCTGCAGAAAAATCTGCTGCTCCGGAAAAAAAAGAAGAGAAAATGGAAGATTTTATCTCTGCCGATGAATTGGAAGCAATCGGTCAGTTAACAAAATCTTCTGCGCAGCCATCTGCACAGCCACAAACGCCGACGCCGACACAGCCGCAAGCGCAAACACCATCACAAGATGAAATCGATAAATTACTCGGTAAAACTACAACTTCAGCGCCAACTCCACCACCACCATCAGTCACAGATATTCCACCGCAAAATACACCCACATATCTTCCGCCAAATTTTGCAGGTTTATCTCCGCAAACACAAAATAATGCCGAATATGATAATGGTATAGAACTATTAATGGATGTGCCGCTGACTGTTAGCGTTGAACTCGGCAGAATTACTATGACATTGCAGCAGATCCTAAGTGTTGGACGGGGAACCATCATTGAACTTGAACGCCTTGCCGGTGAACCGGTTGACATTTTAGTGAATGATAAATTAATCGGACACGGAGAAGTCGTTGTGGTTGATGAATATTTCGGAGTAAAAATTACCGATTTAATTGACTCGAAAGGATAACAAACCGGATAAATAACAGATATATCTGGTTGGTGTGAAATGAATGGCTCGCAAAAAAAAAGCAGCAAAAGAAAATAACGAGCGATGGCTTTTAACATATGCAGATTTAATTACACTGCTGATGGTTTTCTTTGTCCTTTTATTTGCCATGTCAAAAACTGATTCACAAAAATTTCAAGAACTTGCGCAATCGTTGCATTCCGCTTTAAGTCCCAACATTTTTACTTCCAGCAATACCAACCCAATTGCGCTTCCAACCCAATCGGGCGGCCCCAATAGCATCATTGAATCACAGATATTTACACAGATCAGCGCGATGATTCAGCAGATTAGCCCCACAATACCCAGCTCTCAAGTTTCTGTTAATTACAGCAGCGATGGCATAGATGTAACACTTTCCGGCGATATGCTGTTTTATAATGGCACAGATATTATGAAGCCCGATGGGGTTTTAATCTTAGAAAAATTAGCGCCGATTCTCAATTCCATACCCAACGATCTTGAAGTGCAAGGCAATACCGATAATGTTCCCGTTGGCAGCGCGCAATATCCCACAAATTGGGAACTTTCCGCTGCGCGAGCTGTTGTCGTTGTTCGCTACCTTTCAGAGCAATTAGGTGTCTCTCCTCAGAGACTTTCCGCTATTGCGTTTAGTCAGTATCATCCGATAGTTCCTAATACATCCCGCGCAAACCAAGCAATGAACCGCAGAGCAGTGATTGTTATATTGTATGGATCAAATGCGCAGGTAAGCCCAACAGCAACACCTTAATATTTACAGGAACAATATGATGAACAATAAAAAAGTATTATTATTTGGCGGTATCGGAGCAGGCGTATTAATTATCGCGCTGGCGGCAACTTTTTTTTTGATTGCTCCTAAATTAGGCAAATCTGCAACAACCGTTGTAAAAATTGAAACACCTATTTCACATTTTCAGCTTGGATCCACATATACCATGCAAACTCGTGTTGTTAACCTTGCAGATCCCGGGGCAACCCGCTATTTACAAATTCAGGTTGTGTTAGAATTTTCCGATCCGCAAAGCAAGGTTAGTTCTATAGTTGCAGCGCGTGAAGTTGTGCTGCAAGATATTTTGACAACAATTTTGGGAGCCGAAACGACTTCAGATCTGCAAAC
>JAKAOI010000037.1 GCA_021812265.1 Chloroflexota bacterium
GCAGACAGAACACGTCTCGACGCGCTATCAAACTGCAACTTTTGAAGATTATAAGATTGCACGCATAGGGGGAAGCTCTTGGCAACGAGGAACACGCTGGCTCCGGGGGTTAAGCAAGCAAGAAATAACTACCATCGAACAAAACTTTCAGGTAGTATTCCCACCTGATTATTCTCTTTTCCTCCAGATATTGCATAGTGTAGATCGTCCACGTGCGGGAGCACGATTTGATAAAGGTACAATGATTCCTCAAATTGTGCCATCATTTTATCATTGGCAGAAAGATGTTGAGAGTATTCACTCAATGAGCCAATGGATTACTGATGGAATAGTATTTGATATTCAGCACAATGGACTATGGCCCCAAAGTTGGGGAGAAAAACCTGATTCTCTTGAAGAGCAAATACTGCAACTTCACCGACTAATAGAAACAGCACCGAAAGTAATTCCTATATATGGGCACCGTTACCTCCTCATTGAACCATGTCAGGAAGGAAACCCCATTCTCTCTATTTATCAGTCGGATATAATAATATATGGTGTGAATTTACATGACTACTTTCTCAGAGAATTTGGTGGATTAATAGGAATCGAATATCCTCATAACCCTAGCATGACACGAGAGCAGTATATGGAATATCAAAACATCCCCTTTTGGGGTGATTTTTTATAGGAGGAGATTGGTCATTGCTTACCCCCTTAAACAGCATGAATGATCCGTTGTCGCAAAAGTGGATACCCTGCTTTGCCAAACATGATCCGTTTAATCATTTTCACCTTGTTCACAAATCCCTCAAAAGAAGAGAAAAAGGCATAAATTGCTTCCCGTACTGCCTGATCACTGCAATGCAACTCGGTTTTGATTTCCGGCGCCAGTTTCCCTTCACTACTGGCTAAGAGGATTTGACATCGTCGCATCGTAAAGGCTTGGTCGCTCCGCAGTCCCTGTTTGAGGCTCGTTTTTTCTTCGGGCGTCAACGTTCGTAATTAGTGTTCTCATGCCTTCTTTCTTCGCATTTTTTATGTCATCTCTCTTGAGATGGCGCTAATTATCTAAAATTCACAAAAGACGCGCATACCCATGTATACGCCAAGCAAGAATCTTAATTATAATTGAATATTACCTTGCCCTGTGTTATTATTGAAATGCAAACTGCAATCAATACTACAATACTCAGGAGGCAGGTTATGGTTTTTCAGCTGGCAGTAATTACTGGTTTATTGATTTTCATTATAGGTTTCTTGTTATTTTCCGGCTTACGTGTCATCAATCAATATGAACGCGCAGTGGTGTTTGTATTGGGGCGCTACGCAGGTGTTCGCGGTCCGGGAATTTTTTATATCATCCCGCTCATCAGCAAAATTCGTGTGGTAGATTTGCGGATTTTATCGCTGGAAGTTCCCGCGCAAGAAGTCATTACCCGTGATAATGTTACCATTAAGGTAAATGCAGTGTTATATTTTCGGGTCGTGGAACCCAATAAATCAATTATTAATATTTTGGATTACCAAAGGGCAACAGTGCAAATTGCGCAAACAACACTTCGCAATGTTCTGGGACAATCGGAACTGGACGAAATTTTAAGCGAACGTGAAGTTATTAACGGCAGATTGCAGCAAATTATTGATGGCCATACCGAACCTTGGGGCGTGAAAGTAACTGCAGTTGAACTAAAAGATCTCGAACTGCCCATCGGTATGCAGCGCGCTATGGCCAAACAAGCCGAAGCGGAACGCGAAAAACGCGCAAAAATTATTGCAGCCGAAGGTGAATTTCAGGCGTCGCGGCAACTAGCGGACGCGGCGCATGTTATTTCACAGCAGCCGGCGGCCATTCAGCTGCGTTATATGCAAACATTGGTGGAAATTGCTGTTGAGAAAAATTCCACCATCATTTTCCCTGTTCCCATCGATTTGCTCTCTTCTCTAAAAGATATTGCTCACCAATTACAATCCGACTCATCTTCAACCAACCAACAGTCACCAGCCGCGCCGCAAAATCCGCCAGATGCGCCGGCTTCTTAACCGCGCGCATAAAAAAAGCAGGGAGGAATTTTCATTCCCCCCTGCGCTCATAGATACTACTTCTTATAAAGCTGAGCAGGTAACATTACGCTGCCGCAGCATGCGCCTCTTTTTTCACCAAAGAACCGGTCCATGGAACGCCAAGCAACGGAAGCAAGAAGCGGTCTCCGCCCCAGTATCCGGCAGTTCTCCAAGCCAACAGAAGGAAGAGAGCTAAAAAGCCCAGTACTGGATTCGTGCTGACTGCGCCGGCAAGCACATAGTTGAAGTTCATCATCAAGCCAAAGAAAGAAGCGATGCCGGTAAGCACACCAAAGATTAAACCTAACCCAACCAATAATTCGCCGAATGTGATTAAATATGCCCACAAACCGGCATAAGGAACCACAAAATCTTTTAAGAATGAAGCATACCACCCTTGTACGGAAGGAAATGGACCATTTGCTTTGGCGATTGCGCCTTGGGCAAATCCCTTAATAGATGCGCCGACGTTACTGGTAAAAATCCAGCTTTTTTCGGGCGATTCCAGCGGCAACGCGGCGCCTGTCAATTTGGCAAAGCCAGCGCCTAACCATTGATATCCAACATATAAACGCACAATAAGCCATAACCATGCCATTCGTGTATCCGCAAAAAAGAAGCGGGCGATTGGAGCTTCAGGAATTTCAGAAGCTGCTTTGGGCTGTAATTTAGCGAATATGCTCATAAATCATTTCTCCTCAAGAAACCTGATTGGTAAATTTGCGTCGCTTCATGTGGCGCTTTCAGTTTTTCTTGACACTTCAATAATATGATGAAAAACTCAAAAATATATCTCAAAATACCTCTCATCTCTCACGAATACATCAATGTTTTTTTCTGTTATGCTGAGTTGAATCATATTTCAGTCACGAAAAACGCTTTTATTTTCTGCTTGTTTTTATGCATCCTTGGGTTTTCGCCGCTGCATCTCCGGTGTTGTTGTTTTGTCAACAAAAAAAACGCCACCGATCTGATCGGCGGCGTAAAATGAAAGTCGGCAGATTATTTTACAATATACGTAAAATCTTGCAGCATCGGCGCATTTTTCGCGTAGATCTGCTTTGCTTTTTCAATGCCGGCCGGGATAATTGTTAGGGTGTAATCTACAATAGCGCCGCTTTGCCGCTGAATGGTGAAAGTATAAGGCTGCGCTTTGCCGCCGCTGATTTTATAGGCGTTTGGGGTATACCAATCTAACTCAATATTTGCCGTGCAAAACGCCGGAACAACGACCATCCCGCCAAACATTGCTCTGCCCGATTCATCACTGGTAAGATTATCAGGCGCGCCGATATCGTCAATATGGGTATTATCCGATCCATTTAACCGTGGAAAAGAACTGCTGCCTTGCCCCGGATTAAATAAACCCGATTGGCATGTCGGCGCTTCCGTCGGCTGACAAGGATTATTAACAGGCGCATAAGGTATCAGCTGCCCTGTTTTCGGATCTTTTACCGGAGGCGGCAATTTGCCTCCCGGACCGGGCGTGGCTAAATAACATAAAGGTGGACTGATTTCTTGATCGAAGCCGGATCCATAGGTTAAATAAGACTGGGGCGGCGCATACACACGTATATAATCTCTGTATGTTAATAATCCGTATGTTGGTCCGGTTGGCTGGTAATCGATAGTCATCATATAATTATGAAACGCGCCGCCGCTGTTATCCAGTGTAATGGTTTCGTGTACAGTAATATGAGCATATAAACTGCCTTTTTCCACGCCAATATTTGCCTGCACCATATATGTTGAATCTTGCGAAGACCCGCGAATCATTGCCGCCGAAAGCCCGTTTTGCGAAAGCAGCGATTCTACTTGCGGATTTTCAATATATATTTCTAAATCTTTAGAAATAAGGTCGGCGCGTAAGCTTTTAATAATCAATATCAATTTAGAAACCGAAGCAGTCCGCGCCTTTTCTTCAAGAGCATTGGCCAATGTTGCCGTAAATCTTTTGCGCAGTGAGGTCCCCGTAATATTAGACGAGCAGGCGTTTTGCTGACTTGACCCGGCGCCAAGCTGATAATAATGCAGCTCATCTTCTAAATTAGTGTCGGTAATAGTAACATTGTAGCAGGGAAGGTAAATTGGCCCCAATACCGCAGGATTCAGTAAATGCTCTATCACCAACGGAGAAAACGCTATGGAGCCGCCGTTTATTTGCTGTCCGCTTTCTTTTTGAAAGGTTCCAATGGCCAATTGCGCGGTTGTGGCAAAATCACCCGATAAATTTGAGTCGCGCAACCCCCAATTAGCAAAGGGCCACCATGATTTATACGCCGCCGGAACCTGCTGCCCCATTACCGGATTATGCAGATTATAATCCAGATATTCTACAGCAATTAATGATATTGAGCCGGCGCGTCCGCCATTCATGGAAAGCACCCCCCAATCGCCGGTAAACCCGCCGCCCGGACGTAACTCTGTGCGATCCATCGTTTGAATTAAATAGGTTCTCGGTGTTCCCACGCCAAGCAACCAACCGGCAAGCGGCACATAAGGATTATATTTTTGAATATCGCTGATAGCCGTAGGGATGAGTTGAATATATTTTTTTATCGAAGCAAGTTGTTTGGCGTTTATAGGCAATTGATCCAAATTTACAGTGTTCAATTGCGACTGAATAGTTTGCAGAGACGCTAACGTGTCACTTAACCCTGCTTGCATATCCGCAAAACTTTTATCAGTTAATAACGGCGGGCCTTGTGTTGCAAAGGGCGATGTTTGAAACGTAGTGGTAAAATCTCTGCCAACTGCGACTAATTTATCACATAATTGCGTGGCAGTAATTGCAATATTGGCTAATTGCCCGGTGGCCGTGATTTTTGCAGCATATGGCGTTAAACCGGCTAACCCAATAACCCCGCTTTTTTGTGATATTGCCGCATAAATATTCGCAAAATCTGTTTGCGCTGTATCGCAGCTTTTTTGCACCGCATTGAGTGTAGTCGGTGAAAAAATATCCGCTAATTTGCTGACTGTTCCGCTGCCGGATGATTTGCTTGAGTTTGAGCTATTCACGCCATCTAAAATCGTCTTTATAGATTCAAGCTGGGCTACACCGTCTGCCCCCCAATTTTTCAGTGACTCATATTGCGACAGCGCGGTAGAGCCAACGGCCAAAAGAGGCGCGACAGCGGCAAATAACAAAATCCCCGCCATAATCATACGCCAATGTTTTACACGATTAAGCATGCGGCCATATTTTGTTGCGGCAAAACGGCGCGCTAATTTTTCAAAATAAAAAGTATAAAATCGGACAGATTTTTGAAACGCTTCTATCTTTTTGTAAGGTTCATGAATATTTCCCTCCGGCGGGGCTTCCTGTTCAACAGACATAATAACTGCTCCATAAAGACAAATGTTTATACCAACATATAAAAAAGACGTATAACGATGCTATTAGGTAGACGATGTGTGACTTTTTTCACCAAAACGCGCCGCTAAGCACTCACCATGTCCCCCCAAATGAGGGTGTAATGGTACAGCAGCGCTAAATTCCTTGAATGATAAATCCCGACCAATAAATGGGGTGAGCGAATGGCGCAACATTTGCCGGCGTCATATCCGATAAATTCATATCTGGATCTCGCGATAAGTCATCAGCATAGGTTCGCATAATTTCATCCAACGTAAGATTGCGAAGCCAGCGCTGAGCGTTGCGCATCGCCTGCGCCGGACGATGGCCGTCATTCAGATAAAATTGCGCAAAGCGGCGCATCAGCAGCAGCGTCGCTAAATCGCTGGCGGGCCATAAACTACCAGCTACTGCGGCGGCTCCGCCAATTTGCAAAGTCGCCGCTAAGCTGACGCTTTCATCGATAGAGCTTGCGTTTGAAAGCGCCGATTGGCCGGCAGATAACACCGTCAGCCGAACGCCGATAAATGGAACATCCCCGCTGAGAACATCTTTGGCCACAATTTTCTCCGAACCGGACAACTGAATAAAGGATTGCGCCGGCCGTTCAGGAAAAAAGCCGCAGGGACAGGCAAAATGGGCGTATGCGCGTTCTTTTAATGATTTTGCGGCCGCAGATTTACTGATTCTGCGGCGGATAAGCAGTGTATTTGGCTGGCCGACAGAGGAAACGACCTGAGCTATCGCCTCTGCTTCGTGTTCCGACCACATCAGATTAATATCTGAGGGCTGAGGGTTGCCAAATATAGCGGCGCCATTTCGCAGATTCATCATGGCGCGAGTTTCGGAACGCAGCAACTGCTGCGCCGAAGAGATATAAGAGATTTCAACAAAGTCTAAAAATCGCGGATTGGCAATTGTTTTATCGCTCTCTACGCCATCATCATCTAACTGAAGTAAATCCGCTGGCGCCAAAGCGGCGTGCAGTGGCGCGGCTGCTATTGCTCCCAGTGAGCATAAAGCAGCTTTAGTGGCGCCGCTGGCGCGCAAGTGCGCCACCAGAGGGGTAATAAAAGTTTTCCCCAGCGCGCTAAGAATTTTTTCCAGCGCATTTGGCGCGGGCAAAGCGCCCAATTCAGTTTGCATATGCAGTTGCGGGCGCTGAGAAACTTCGGCAATACCTGCAAGTTCCGAATCAGTAACATTTTCTGCCCAAAAAACATTCAGCGCCCCAGCGGTTTCTTTGGCAGATATACACAGCGCAAATGAACCGCGCTCTGTAGAAACAATATACACCAACGGGCGATCTGCCTTAACCGCTTTGGTGATAACTTGGAACGTGACCGATTGATATAAAAAATCCGAATCTTTATTCTGAATTTGGGCAATTGCCGCCAGCAGCGCGTCTTGCGCCGATCGCAGCGCGGCGCTGAATTCATCGGATCTTTGCGACGCATACACCATAGTGACTGCGCCAGTATGAAACGGCAGTTCAGTAGAAACAGGTTTGGTGTTTGCGGCGATATCTTTTTGCAGCGCAGCGTAAGCGTTCCAAAGCTGTGACTGCGCGTTATGAAATTTTATACGCAATTCAGTCGGGATTTTTTGCAGAGCAGATTCATCACGCTCCAGCGCTTCATTAGTAATGCGAATATGCCCTTTTTCCAGCCTGATGGCGGCGTCGCGCGGACGGTTCATTCGCGCCAAGCAATAAGCGTCCAGCGCCACCAACTCCGCGTGGTCGCGCACACGCTGCCCAGGTTTACTGGTTCCAAGCTGCATAGCATATAGCGTATCCGATGCTGCCAGCGCGCTGGTTAAAACAGCGTGGGCTTCTTCCCATTTGCCTTGCTCGAACAGCAGCGACCCCAAGTTACGGGCAGTGCGGCGATGTTCCAAGGGAAAAGCGTCGCGGCGGCGAATGCTCAGCGATTCACGATATGCAGAAACCGCGCGTTTAATGTTATCTTCGCGGCTGCCATATTTTCTTTCGCGCAAAGCGTTACCCAAATTATTGAGTGTATTGGCCCAATCAACGGGATTTTTATTGAGTGTTTCCAGCGCCAATTCCTGTTCATAATGCTCAATGGCGCGTTCAATATTTTCAGCGCGAGAACCTTCGATGCGATCCATATACGCCACGCCAAGGTTATGGTGCGCCAACGCCCAGCGGTCTCCGTCTTTTTGGCGTGTCAGCGCAGTAAGAGCGGTTTCAAATGACGCAATGGACTGCTCCAAGTTTTTGTTGCGGTCACCCGATGTTCGCTGCCCCCATATATTGCCGAGGAAAATATAATCATTTGCCCATTCCGCCGGAGAAAGTTTGGCGTCGCGAACCGTCAGCGCCAGCTCATATGCGGCTATGCCGGCGTCTGCCGCATTTTCATTGCCCAACAGAAATTGCTGATAATATGCCGCTCCCAATGTTTCTTGGGCTGCCGCCCATTCTTTTGCGGAATGCTGACGGGTGCGCACACGCAGCGCGGCAGTAAGCGCTTCAATAGATTGTTCTATATCTGCTTTACGGTCATCACTTTCGCGATACAGATACGCTTGGCCAAGATAATACTGTGCAGCGCCCCAGTCATAGGGATATTCGGCAAACGTAAATATTTGCAATGCGGCAAACAGCGATTCAATAGCGTGCTCCAATAATTGCTGGCCGTCGGGCGCATTTCGCAGCCGCACAGCTGTCATGCCAATTTCGCTTTGCAGCGCGGCCCACAGTTCATCAAGCTGATCGCGCGAGGCTAAAACAAGGGCTTCTTCCAAATAGCGCAGTTTCAGCCGTGGCTGCGCGGCGGCTTCGGGAGATTCGATATCTTGAAGCAATTCATCTAAATCGGGGGTAAACAGCTCTTCCGGTTCATCTTTAAACGCCTGATCTATCCCTTCGCGTTGAGCAATTTGCAGGGCGCGCTGATAACGTTCCAAATATTTTGCGGCGGATGGCCCAACTTGTTCATATACACGATTAATGTTTGAGCTTAACAGCATCATTGCAGTATTAGAAAGCAACTCCGGATGTTTTTTTAACGCTTCGCGGGAATCAGATACTTTTGGCGCGTTAATAAATTCTTCCAGTGCTTGCGCTACCGCCTCCGGCTCAATAATAATGGTTGGGGAATCTTCTTTTTTAGTAATTTCTGGCCGAAAATTAGTTTTAGCGATAGTGTTATCGGCAGGAAAATGATTTATCGGCGCTCTTACTGCTTTTAAAGGAGCTGTTTGGGTAGTTTCATTTTCATCTCCTTGTTCGTCATCCCAAACATTTTCGGGTGATGGCAGCATATGCGAATCTTCAGGGAGATTTTGCCCATTAGAATTTTTATCTTTTTTGCGGCGAAAACGGCGAAACATATGGCAACAGATGTCCTTTTTTAACCAAACAGCGCAATTTTTGAAATTATTTTGAAATTATTAAGTATGCGCGCTGCGCATGTGCGCAATATGTGCTGACAGCGGCGCTCGCGTCTGTTATAGCCGGAGGCGCGCCTACATAATAGATATCAGAAAAAAACATGAAGTAATCTGCCTCAAAAAAGCAAGCGCAAAAAATCTCCGTTTTTAGCTCAGGCGCTAACCTGCGAATAATAACACTATTGCAAGCCCATTGTACCATGAAATAGCGGAACGATGATGAAAATGGTAACTGTTGGTGTATCGCCAATATTATCGCCGGTTTTCGCTTCCGGATTCATTCGGAAACCCCATTCCAGCCTCGCGCATGCTTAAGCATCTTCCCTGCCCAATGATGATATGATCGAGCAAAGCAATATCCAACAGTTTCGCGGCGTGATAAATCTGTTCAGTAATACGTTTATCTTCTTGCGACGGGGTTGGATCTCCGCTGGGGTGATTATGTGTAATAATAATTGAAGGACAGTTACGGGTAACTGCAGGCCGCAGCGCTTCAGAAACCCGCACCAGCGACGCATTAACCGTGCCTTGATAAATAGTTTGAATATGCGCCACCATATTTTTTGTGTCTAATAACAGCACACGCAATTGTTCCTGCGGCAACGCCGCCATTTCAATGCCTATCAGCCGCATTACATCTTCAGGACTTTTTATTTGGGGCCTGTCGCCGGGCATGGTTACTGCCAACCTTCTGCCTATCTCCAGCGCGGCCTTTATTTGCGCCGTTTTTGCCTCAGCCATGCCGTGATATGAGCACAGTTCCGCAAAATCGGCGCGCAACAATCCAGTCAAGCCGCCATACACTTGTAAAAGCTGCTGCGCCAGCTCAACAGCGTTACAATTTTTTACACCAACACGCAGTATAACTGCCAACAATTCTGCAGTTTGCAGCGTTGGAGCGCCGAAACGCGCCAGCCGTTCTCGCGGGCGATCATCTTCAGGCATATCGTGAATGCTGTGCCGAAACGGCGAAATAGTGTAATTTTGATAGGTGTTTGGCTGTTCCAAGTAATATCACTTCCTTTTTGTGTTTGTCAGATGTTTGGCGCTTTAAATCCACCGAATATGCAGAATCGGCGCCATTGGCAGAGATATTGCTGGACTAAGCGCTGGGTATCCAAAAGTACCGATTAAAATTGTGAAATATGCACACTTTTATGTGACTGAATGCCGATAATTGCTTAAAAATTCCAGTAAAGTGAATTATATTAGAATATATGTTCATGTCTATATTATTGTAAATGCATATTTTTTTATGGTATAATTACACTTGCGCACAAAATTAGTTAGGGTAAAAACTAAAAGGTGGTTAACTACAAGGAGGTTCTATATGTCTCGCATGCCAGCGTCATTGCAAACATCCGTAAAACCAATTTCCATTGTTATCCTTGATGATGATAGGGCCATATTGGATTCGTTATCTCATTGCTTATCAGAAATGGGATATGAGATAGTGCCTTTTGACGAAAATGAATTGCTCTTCGAGTTTTTTAAACGGCATAACGCCGATATTTTGATATTGGATATTCTCGCTGACGCATCACAAAACGGGCTGAATGTTCTCGAGGAGCTTGAACAAAAATATGGGGCAAATATTCCCAAAATTCTCATTTCATCTGGGTTGCCTTACAAAAATTATATCAATCATCCTGCATTAAAAAAAGCGCCTTTCGTGCATTTTTTGCAAAAGCCGTATAATATTGAGCAGTTTGTTGACGCAGTGAATACACTGACGAAAGAAAAATCTCCCAAACATCAATCACTTTTGGGATAGCGCCGAATTTGCGTCATGAGCGCCGAAACATTATGTTTTGGTTTTGATACAGTTCTAACACATTTCTATCTAATTAGGACTTTCGCTTGAAAAAGAAGCGCATGTTTCTCGTATCCAAAACAGAAAAAAATCTGGGAACCCATACATCTCTGGTTTTCCACACTAACGTGAAAGTCCTGCAAAACATATCCCCGCTTTATTGCTGAAGCGGGGGATATGCTTGCGCGGTTTTACAGAATAGCCCCCCATCTTCAATCGCCGCATGCCGCAAAAGAATTTTGATCTTGCTATATTGCCATTTGACGCGCTACCATGTGAATAATACAACCATATGAAAGCTGATGATCCATATATGGCAAACGGCGTT
>JAKAOI010000038.1 GCA_021812265.1 Chloroflexota bacterium
TTTTCTAACATTATTTGCGCGCTTTTGATTTTACCTTGCGCCAATAATATTCTGGCGTGCGCTGCTTGGAGATCGCTAAGTTTGCGCGGCAAATTATCACGCAATGCCGCTTGTTCTGCCCGGTTCAGCCATAACAAGCCAGTTTCCCAATTTCTGCCCCGATAAAAAACATTCACGAGTGTGTGCGAAAAATGGATTAAATCGCTATCCATCAGCGCGCTTGTATTCTGCGCCCATGTCATAATACCCAAAATATTGGGAAGATTTTGCTGTAAATCTATTTCAGATGTGTTTACATTGATGGAACGAAAAAAATCCAAAATTGCTGAACCTGCAAGTAAAATTTCGGCATGTTTCGTGTTTTGTTCAATAGCGTTTGCAACAGCGCGCCCGAGCTTCGTAATACTATACTGCTTGGTAATGTTTTTTGCTGGATTCCATGGGTTTAGCCGCTGCAACAAAGTTTGTTCAGGTATTTGAATATAACGGCGATCTATAGCTTTTTGCACTAATGCGCTTGCGTTTTTTTCATCGCATGCTGCTGCAACAAAATGCAGCGTGTTTGCGCCAACCATATCACCGCCAAACATACCCAATGCCGCAAAAAAGATCCGCTCGTTGGGATCGATCTGCTGATACAGCGATTGACTGATAGCTCGCGATTGCAGCGCGCCAGATTCTTTTTGGCGAATTATTCTCACTTGCGACATCCCACCGCCGGAAACATAGATATCACTAAGCTGTTGAATATCACCGGGTAGCGCGTTATCCAGCAATACACCGAGTTCTTTTTCATCTTCATGATGCAAATGGCCTTTTTGTCTGTGAATTTCTTGCTTAAATAGCTGCATTGCCTGATATCCGGTAAAATTTTCTATATAAATGTGTTGATATAACACTTTTTTTTTGGACTCTTCTGCGGATTCAGTAAATGTATATGCAGATTCAGGAATTTTCAGCGCCGCGCCATTAACAAGGATCATATTTTTTGCGCCATAAAGATAGGGAAGAATTTCATTGAAAAGAAAAGAAGGATCATCGATCTGATCGATGATAATCAGCCACATTTCTTGTTCATCTTCAAAATACTCTTGAACAGCTTTTTGCATCATTGGAAGTGTGTCACCAACATCACCCGGAATTTTTGTGCCCTTAATAATTCGCCGAAAAATACGCACTATCAGCCGTTGTTTTGCGTGCTGTTCGGATTCTTCGGGACGCCGTTCTATACTGGAAAAGTCACCGCGCACAATAATGGTGTGCGCGCGAATCCGTTTCGGCAAATGTTGAATAACATAATGTGTAATGGTGGTTTTACCGGAGTTTTTCACACCATCTACCACAATCAATTTAGGTTGCTGTGCAGGTTTCAGAGCATTTTTAAGGTTGTTTTCCAATGGCGGGCGGCGAACATAATTTTCGGGTAATTCAATAAATTCGCTTTGTTTCAGCGCCAATTCTTCTAAATCAATTCCGAGTAATTTATGGCCCATTTCCCAAATAAAGTGCATTTTTTCCATATTTTCTATTAGAAAAATCAATGCAACGATTGTAAGCGCCAAACCAGAACCTTGCCCAGGTGTATTTTTCAATAACTCGGCAATTGAAAGAAATTCTAACGTTTTTTCCCGTATTTCGGGATTAATAAGTAATATGACAATAAAAATTGTAAGAATACCAAGAATGCTATACCGGATCATTTGGTTTCGTCGTTCTTGTTTGGTTTTCATGGAAATAAATCCCTTCAAAATCTGAATATATCAGGACTTTCGCTGCAGTATGGAAAATCGGAGATATACAAGAGGCGCCGCCCCTTGTATGGGGTTCTGGAGTGTCCCCAGACATCCCTTTGTTGCAGATACGATAAACATATGTTTTTCTTTCAAGCAAAAGTCCTATATATATATTAAAAATATATGTGGTTTAATATGTTGTGATACTTGTATGGTTGCATCCTTCATATTATAATATTACAAGAGTGAATATACAATAGCTGTTTTTGTTTTATGTATAGATTTCACCGGATTACTGCTTTTTTGAAAGGAACTTAATTGATGACTTCACCACAAAATTTCTTCCAAACATGGGAAGACGCTACAATTCAATTTATTGAAAGCGCCCGCAAAAAAAATTCAGACGCTATTCCTTTTTCTACACTGCATATTATTGTCAACGCATTGAATAATCTTCCGTCAGAGCAAATATATGATAATCCATTACGTAAACTGATGGATGAAAATCAATTGATCGAATGTTTTGCCAGTATTCGCGTACAACTTGCTTTTTATAAGGAAAATCCTGCCGGTATGCAAACCACCATTATAACAGAGAAAACATTTGTTGAATGGAATACGGAAGCGCAAAAGAGGTCTGTAAAAGTAACGATTCCATTTATCATTTGGTATATTTTAATGCATGATAAGGTTATTTGGACATGTTTTCATGAATTGACGGATGTTGATCTGTTAATCCGTATGCTGGAACACCGGTTTTCCCAAATTTCCGGTGTTTTTTATCCACCGGTTAAAACAGATTCAGTAGAAATGAGTAGTTATATTGAAAGCGTAGCCAATATTATTCTTCCTAGCGATGAAAGGCCTAATAATTTTGAGAAAAAATTATTGTACGCAGAAATGCACGCTATTTTAATGTCTAATATTCTTACTGTTTTGAATAAACTTGAGAAAAATAGAATAGCTGTTTTGACAGGAATGTTTGGCACACCCATTAATAATATTGGTGATACACTCGCCGATGTATTAAAAAAAGGCAGTCTTCAACTCAATTACACATCTCGCCTGCTAGGTTATTCCAAAGTATATCAGCTTGATATGATTGGTTTGCTGAATCTATCGACGCGAGGCGCTAATCCCTTTGCTGTTTTGCAGGAAGTATTTGCTGAAGCGGAAAAAGATAACGCCATTCTTCTGATAAAAAACTTGCAAATACTCGCTAAACAAACAAATGCGCAGCAGTATATTGCGACAATGGAAAATTCCGGACGCTTAGTTCTAGGCTTATTTGAAGCCGGAGCGCATAGCAATGATAACCCCAACGAAATATTTGATACCGATACCATTGATGTTATTTTGGCGCGAAGTTACACCGATGGGCAAACAAAGGCGCTGATAACAGAGCATTACTTGCCGCAATGGCAAAATCTCACCAGCTACACATTTACCCCAGACGCATTTGACACTATTATTGCTTTAGAACCCGGGGCGTGGATTGAAACGCGGCGCAAAACATTACCCTATCTTGCAGTCGGTTTGGGTGAGGATACTATTCAAACAGCGCAAGGCGGCAAGTCGCTTATAGCAGAAACTGCACAAAGCGCGTTGGATACACTGAAAAACTTAAGAGATGAAGCGGCTGTAGCAGAAAGGATCCCTCGCGCTAAATATCAGCCAATACTTGATGAAGCGCAGCAGGATATTGAAGCTTTACTGAAAGATCCTCTGCCAAAAAGAAACGCCAATGGCAAATATATTCTTACACGCGCGCATGTAACAGCGCAATTAATTTGTCCCAACAATAGTGAATTTCATTACCCCGGCATACCTCCAGAGCAATATCTCAGCCGAAAAATAGATTTGCCCAGTGTATAACATCTGTGCGCGCTGATGGCTAGTTTTTCGTTTGCTTAAATTATATTAATGCATTTCAAAATTCAATTGATGAAAAGAAATAGATATGAGTCGTATAGAAGAAGTGATTCGCCGCCGGTTATTCGATTTGCAGGATATAAGCTATCAAGTGTTTATGCGCAAACTTATACCAACTGTGGACCAAGAAACTGTGATCGGCGTCCGTACTCCGGATCTGCGCAAGTTCGCCAAGGAGTTTTCCCAAACGTCGGATGCTTCGGAATTCCTCAAAATTCTGCCGCATGCGTATTTTGAAGAAAATAATCTGCACGGCTTTTTGATTGAATCGATGAAAGATTATGATACTGCTATTGCTGCTGTTGATGCGTTTCTTCCATATATAGATAATTGGGCAACCTGCGATCTGATTTCTCCGAAGATATTTAAAAAACATCTGCCCAATCTCTATGAAAACATCAAAATCTGGCTGAAATCAGGCCGGACCTATACGATACGCTTTGGGATCGGAATGCTCATGATGTTCTATCTTGATGATAATTTACAGCCGGAAATGCTGAATCTTGTGGCAAATATTCGGTCGGATGAATACTATATCAATATGATGATTGCTTGGTATTTTGCAACGGCATTGACCAAGCAGTACAAAGCAGCGTTGCCATATATTCAGGAACAGCGCTTGGCAAAGTGGACGCACAACAAAACTATCCAGAAAGCGATTGAAAGCTGCCGGATCGGCGGCGAAATAAAAGCGTATCTGCGCACGTTGAAAATAAAATAAAGCTGGATTACAGCCGCAATACTGCTCTGCATGCGTCCATGTCATTCAAAAATAGGGAGTGGCGATGTGGCCGGGTCTTGTGATATATTCTCGATATGGGACTACATACATGTCTGCGCTGTCAACAGACAGCCAAACAGCATAAAATTGGAAGAAACCCTTCCGTCTCTCAGCGGTGTCGGTGTGGATACTGCGCCAAGAAATATACCTGTTTTCACCCATCAAGGGTATGCAACCACTTAATTTGCAACTATTGACTTTTATGGGGTTTTAGACTATAATTTTGATTGAAGCTCATTTACCATGTGTAAAAGGAGTAACGGCGCCGTTTCATATGAAGCGGCGCTAGCTTTTTTTATAAGCGCAATATTCTTTTTCAAGTTTTCGGCGTTGATGCTCATGCTCAACACAATATGCTGTCCACAAGAGAATGTAGTCCCCTCTATCTGCAAGTACGACAATATAGCTAAAATCTGACAATGCCAATATAATACGCTCTTCATTCCTTCGTTTATTTTTCCATAGCTTTACAGATTCCGTGCTGGCGGCATCAATGATTGCTCGTGGCCAACGTATCCGTTCACATCGACGCAAATCAGGAGTTCGCTCAGATTCACTGTTTCCTTTTGTTATGATATGCCAGAAGGTTGCCTCTTTATTGTGTTTAAGTGGGTATCGCTTCATTGCCCAACGTTTTTGTTCATATATAGGCAATTAGGCAATGATTCAATAAAATCTCTATGGAAATATTGATAAATACATTCAATGTAACACTCCCAGTCACCATTATTTTCTTCAAGCAAAACTAAATCAGGAAGCCAGCGCTGTTTTTGATCCATTTTATCTCTCTTGTGCTTCCCAAACAAACAAATTGATTTTCTTTTCCTGAAGAGGTGTTGTTTGTTGCAAGGAATATCCTGAATGTTTACGCATGTGTTCGATAAACGCCACTTTTGCTGCGTTGGTTTTAAGATCTCTAACAGCATAATTAATTGCGCCTATAAGCAAATCAGCTAACTGTATCTGTTCAACCTCATGTGAACGAACCATTTGCATACGTTCGATAAACTCATGGTTAAAGTCATAAGAGTTATTACAGAGAATATTTTGAAGTTGCTTAATTTTGTCAGAACTTGAAGTATCCTTGATATCCAGATAGATGCGATAGTGTTCTCCAGGCTTCAGTAACGTTTTCAGAAGATTAAAATACATCTTATAATACCAAATATCATGATTATGTCCGAAATCGTCATGATGCAATTTGGACTTGTCTGGCACAATTAACGCGCGAAAATGAAGATCACAATTCTCAAAAAAATAGTTCAAGATATCAATATAAAATGATTGTTTTGCTGGCCCAATTTTTATCCATTTGATTTCAAAATCAGCAGATAAATTATATTGAATTTTTATTTCTCTGATATGTTTGGCAATTTCGCGAGTTTTCTCAAGCGGGCACCAAATAGCTCCAAGAACCATAACCGGTAAATGATCATGTTCAAGGTGGGCGCTTTCATCACAATAGATATTATAGATCATTCCCATATCTACATTGCTCCAATAAATATATATACAAACATATATAAAGACATTGTTTGGTTAAAGAACACAACCTGTTTATTTGGATAGAAAAATATGCGCATTACTTGGCTCAATACACTCACAAATTATTGCTTTTGTGTTTCCTAAATAAATTACATATATAATATTATCTTCTGGTTAAACTTCCTTGTGATAAGATATCAAATCTATTTCTTTTTCGGGCAGGTTTCCCAAATTTTTATAGGTATATATTGTTTTATATCCTATATTATTATCTAATTGCAAGTCGTTAACATTTTTGTGGTAAATATACCACATACACCTTAACAATCAATTATTGCGCTATTTGCTGCGTATTTTTAAAATAATTCTGAGGTGATACGCCAGCGTTCAAACAGCGCAGTTTCTGCAGCAGTGAACGCAAACAGCGCTGCAGTCTCACTGTCTAATCTCGCGCGTATAGTTTGCAGCGCTTCTATCGCGCTGTTATTTTGCTGATACACTTGGGTAAGCTCTGTCGTTAGCGCTGCAATAGTTTGCAGCCGCGCAGTATCTTCTATGGGAAGAGGCAGCGCCGCCAGCATTGCCGCGTCTATCGATGGGCGGCTGAGTTGGTAGACGGTTGCTGTCAGCCGAAACAACAATTGTACTGGTTTAGCGTTCAACAAAACAGGCAGCGCCGGCCAGCAATTTGCCGGCAAAGTAGTGTCGGCTTTGGGAATTGCCACATACAGCGAATTATGCGCAATCATCGCGCCGCTGCTTTGCGCTGCCGCAGGAACAGCGCCGGTTCGTGTTATATATATTGCATTGACTGACATGTTGGGCTGCAATGTTGCGGCGTCGGTGGCCGAAATCCATTGTCGCGGCAGGATTTGATATGGCTTTATATCTCCTGATCGGATCACTGCTATCGATCCTGCATATGCAGTTTCGGAAACAGCGGTTTCTTTGGGGATTTCAACACCTCGGGCAATATCTGCCAGCAAGGCAAATGATGCGCTTCCTCTGCTTCGGAAACGCTCTATAAATAAGCGCTCTTCAGATCCCAGCGCATACTTCCATTGTTGTTGCGACCCTTCGCCCAGCAGATCTTGCTCGATAGATCCTTTTATTTTCCATTCTTGCCGCAAATAGCGCGCCGCGCCGGATCCTGTGTCTGCGCTGGATTCGGCGGATTTGAGCGCAGCAATTTTCTCAACACGTTCCCATGATATGGCGTGTGCAGCCGGTGGATCGCTGCGTTGTGCAGTCATTAAAATTGCCGAAGCGCCCGAGCGGAATAATCCCTGAGTATGAGTCATTGCCAAAACGGTCCATTCGCGTCGCAATGTTTGGCGCAGCGCTGCCGCTGAAGATTTCAGTAAAAACACTTCGGGAAGCGCAATGGCCAAATAACCGCCATATGCGGTTAATTCCATTGCCTGTTCACAATATTGCAGCCAAATATCGCGCGCAGGTTTTGTCGGCGCTGTTTCGGCGTCCCACACTGCTTTGGATATTTTAATCGGCGGATTTGTCAGCACGATACGAAATCGCGCGCCGGCCATAACCGCCAAGCTATCTGCTTGATGGATGTGAAACTGCATTGTTTTGCGCCGCGCCGCCGGTAAATCGGGCAGCAATTGCGCAATAGTTCTGCGCAGCCGCAGTTCGGCAATATGGCACGCTATCGGGTCGGGGTCTAGTCCCCATATTGATTTTTCAATCTCTTGCGCTATTCTTTCCGCGCCCCACCGGCGCGCCTTGCCTCGCGCAATAAGTATTTGCGCCGCCGCCGCTAAAGAAGATCCGGAGCCGCACGCCGGATCGATGACAGAAGATTCTTGCGCCGCAGTGCCGGCTAAATAGTGCGCTTGCCGCAACAGAGCCAACGCTGCGTTTATTGGCATGGATGACGCCGACTTTATGCCCAGCAGTTTGGAACGCTGCCCGTCATGTTCATAAAGATCGTCGCGTGTTTGATTTTCTGTAAGTGTTTTGCTGAACTGATGGAAATCCATCGCCCGATAGTGTCCTTCCCGACGAGATCGCGCCTTTTTTCTGGGATTAAGTGTATCCTAAGCGCGGCTATCCGGCCAATGAAACAGACAATAGGGCTAGCCTTGATCGCTTTGCCCAACTCGCTGATATTCTTCAATAAACCAATCACAAATGGCTTCCGCTGGATCACCGTTGAGCGAATGCTGTTTCAAATTTTGCATTATCTGTGACCATTGTTCCGCGGCATTGGCAAATCGCGCATCGGAAAGCGCCATTTGATAGAAAATATCTTTTTCCATCGACTGAATGGAGGAACGTGTGTCATCTTCAGGCAAATCAATAGCTTCTGCCGAATCGGTGTTGTCGTGAATAATGATATGCAGCGGCTTATATATTGTGACAGATTCGTATAGTTGTTTCATATTGAATGCGGTTCTGTCAAAGGCCAAGTTGCCGCGCAGGTATATATGCGCAACCGGTTTTTCTTCGGTTTGGGCAAATTCCTGTTTATGCCGCCGCAAAAACCGTGTGAAATCTTCCAGCAGTTCTTCCTGAGATTGCACACCATCTACTATATAAGAAAGCTGCAAAAATGGCCGCTTCGGCGTAATAATAAGTTCCGCTGAATATTCCGGAGCGGCGGCGGCGGTATCTGTTTGCACATCAATTTGATAATAGCCTCGCTTTTCCTTAGCTTCTTCAATATTTACTGTTTCCAATGATCCGGGATTATAGATATACCCATCATATGTATATGGCTTATGCACATGCCCCAGCGCAATATAGTTTACCAAATCTTTTAACACACGAAAATCATTTCCCGCCGGCAGCCCTTTCAGCCGCGGATCTTCACCGTCTACCCCGGTGTGCATCATTAAAATGCGAAACCGCACTCCTTGCCGCTCTTCATCTGCGCGAACTTTGCGCAAATAATCGCTGACGGCGCTCATAATATTCCGTGTTTGCGCTCCAACCCATGGCAACCCATAAATCCGTATCCCTGTTCCTGCGATATCCGTATAACTGCCGGAGCGGGTTTTATCGTCAAACGGAGATAACTGTATGCCTTCGTCGGAAAAATTGAAGGAAAGTAAGCGGATATACTCCATTTGATTCAGATAACTTAACCAAGAATATCCTTCGGAACGATACGCTTTATCGTGATTTCCTTCAATAACCACGACCGGAATCCCTGCTTCGCGCAATCGTTCCAGCAATTTAGTGGCGCTGTATAAAGTCTGTGAATCGATAGAGCGGTTATGAAAAAAATCACCTGCAATCAGCAAACATTGGCAATCCGTTTGTATTGTTTCTGTAATCAGGTGTTCCAGCGCGCGGGTAAAATCTATGGCGCGTTCATCTAAGCCATATTGCAGGTATCCTAAATGGATATCGGCGGCGTGAATAAGTCGTGTGCGCATAATAATGGTTTTTTTCAATCCTTTCGGCAGATCTTTGTCATGAACATGCGCCATTCCAATCATGATTTTGGTTGAATATATTGCTGTTTTTGATTGTAACACAGAACCGAAGCAATGCGTGCTACAATAAAAAAGAATTTTGAACGAAATCTGGACGGATCTTTCTGCCAATGCCTGTAACTGATGACTTCCAAGGACATTCACCCATTCGCGCGCAATATTTATCTATAAAAAAAGATTATCCGGATGCGCTTATTTTTTTTCGTTTGGGCGATTTTTACGAAACGTTTGACACCGACGCTGAAATTGCTTCCCGCGAATTAGATTTGACATTAACCAAGCGCGAATGGGGCCGCGGTGAGCGTTCTCCCATGGCCGGAGCGCCACACCATACCATCGATTCGTATATTGCAAAATTAATTGAGCGCGGCTATCGTGTTGCTGTAGTAGAGCAAGTAACCGAACCAAACGGCAAAGGATTGGTGCAGCGCGAGGTTACACGGGTGGTTACTCCCGGCGCAGTTATCGATCCCAGTATGCTTGCGGCGCAGCGCAACAATTACCTTGCGGCAATTATTACCGGCAAAGACGCGGTGGGTGTTGCGTATGCAGATGTTTCAACCGGAGAGTTTGCCTGCGCCGAAATTGCCGCGACAGATATACCAACAACACTGGCGCAGGAAATGGCGCGTATTATGCCTATGGAAACGCTGGTGGAAGCGCCGGCGCAAGCAAAGCTTGACCCGCGCGCGCTGCGCAGTGTTCCCGATGATGAACTTGCGTCGGCAGGCTATGATGAAACGCTGCCGCCATGGGCTAAAACTATTGGGCAGTTTACCAAGCATTTTACACCGTTAGATTCCAGTGAATTTAACGAACAACAGGCCCGCAGAAGATTATTAGAGCATTTTCATATTGCGTCGCTCGAAGCCTTTGGCTGAATAATCTGTCACTTGCTGTACGAGCGGCTGGCGCCATCATCGGCTATCTTTCGGTAACTCAGCGGGGTTTATTGGAACACTTAACTTCTTTGGAAACATATTCCACAGAACAATTTATGCTGCTCGACCCCTATACCCGGCGCAATTTAGAGTTGTTTGAAAATAACCGGGATCGTTCCGCCAAGGGATCGCTGGTGTGGGCGCTAGATCAAACACGCACTGCCATGGGCGGCCGCTTGCTGCGCAAATGGATGGGGCAGCCCCTGATAGATATTGCTGCGCTGCATATTCGACTGGACGCAGTAGAATATTTGTTTGAGCGCGCCTTAACACGCGCAAAACTGATTCAGGCGCTGGCAAAAATCGGTGATTTAGAGCGATTGGCCAATCGTGTTATTATGCGCGCCGCAACGCCGCGCGACCTTGCAGCATTAAAAGAGAGTCTGCGCGGTACGCAGGAATTATTGATAAACGGGTTGGCGGATGAACTTGTCGTTGGGCCGCTGTCCCAGATTGTCGGCGCTATTGATCCTTGTGAAGACTGCGCGGCGTTTATCAGTCAAGCGTTGACAGAATCTCCGCCGATAACAGTAACTGAAGGCGGTATTATCCGCGCAGGGTATTCGGAGATCGG
>JAKAOI010000039.1 GCA_021812265.1 Chloroflexota bacterium
AGCGTTACATCGGCCGGATTCACGGCTCCCGCAGGGATCGTCACGTGCAAGCGGCCATCGCTGCTCGTTGCCGTCACCGCCGCGGTCGCTGAGGGCGTCAGTCGCATCGGCTGCATCGGCGCTATGGCAGCGGTTGCTCCTGCAGCGCGATATTTGTGAATGGGCGGCATTCATTTAAAAGAAAATTATTTGGGAACACTCCAATTCCTGCACAAGGAGCAATAGCCTCTTGTGCGACGCTGTTCTACTCCCATGCGCCGCCGTATGTGACAAATCGCCTCTGCTTCATCAGATTATTGCCAGTGTGGATTCGTATCTTCTATCGTATCCTGATTATTATTTCTTTGATAATTATTCTGCTGCGGCGGAGGTTGCGGGGGCTGTGTTTGCTGCCCTTGCTGCCCTTGCTGCTGAAACGGCTCCCCCATACGAGTGCGATATGGATCATCCCAATCTTCATCAAATGAAGAATCTGCCGAAACAGGTTTGGACGGCCGCAATGTTTTGCTGGTGCGGGTCCCGCTCCATGGTTTACCGGATGGGGTACTCCATGGTGTGGCTTCCGGTTCGGCCCAAGGATCATAAGAACGGTTCTGCCAATTATTTGAGTCTTGCCAGTCTGTTTGCGCTGATTGGCCGTTTTGCGGTTTACTGCGCAACGCCAGAAACGCCACCACAACTCCAGCAAACAACAAAACAACGGCAATTAAACCCAGCAACGCAATAAATAATTTAGAGTTGCCGCCGCCGGTTGAGGTAGTGGAAGGTGGAGCAACCGTTGGAACAACAGCTTGGGTTGCGGTCGGAACCGGCGTCACCGCAGTTGTTGGTGTTGGAGCCAGCGCAATAGTAAAAGGCGCAGTTTGCGCAGTTAACGGATATTGATCGAAAGAAGGTCCACCAGCCTGAAGGAGATTTACCGGCGTTCCGGCTTCGGCAAGAATATAGTTTTGATTGATAATATCAGTTGGCAAGGTAACCTGCGCAGAAAACGTTCCATCACTGCTGGGAGTTATTTTTTGTAAATCTGTGCCTTGGTCAGATTGATTTACCGAGGAGCTGCTTTTTAACCGCAGATCCACCGGTTGAACTGGAAGCCAGTTTGCCCCTGTTACAGTTATTGTTTGCCCTGTTGAAGCTTGGCTGAAGGTGATATTAACCGATGGCGCCGCGCTGGGTAAACCGCTGGAGCTGGATAGCACATAAAAAGGAGCTATAGTAGAGCCGATTTGTGAGCCAGATCCTTGCTCGAACCCGCAGACATTATATGCGCCGGATTGATTTGCGCTGGATGGCCAAATAAACGCCGCCGAAAATGAGCCATTATTGGAAATGGTAACCGGATACGCCAGCGAAACCGGAACGGCAGTAGTTTGCGCCACGGAACAGTTTTGCCCGGCAGGCAAAATACCCAATTGCAGTTGAGCGCCGGGTGTCCACCCTGAAGTTGCGCCGACAAATACATTTGTTCCTACTGGGCCTTCGGGCACATTGTTATATAACGGACTTGCAAATGTCATTGTTGGGGCGGAATCGGCGTGCGCACGCTCACTAAATATGAAAGATAACAGCAGAAACAGCGCTGAAGCAATTAAAATTGCTGCAGCAATTGTTACGCCGGCGCGCCGCATTCGCGCAGAAACTGTGTGCGAATTCATATGTATACCAAGCTCCTTATTATCTATAAACCATTTCGTACCGAATATACAGTTATTATATGCCAAATTTTTTCTTTTGTGTTGTTTATTGTGATATTTCTTCTTAGGACTTTCGCTTGAAAGAGAAGCGCATGGTTCTCGTATCTGCAACAAAGGGAGGTCTGGGGACGTCTCAGAACCCCATACAAGGAGCGCCGCCCCTTGTACATCCCCGATGTTCCATGCTGCAGCGAAAGTCCTGCTTCTAAAGAACCTCTGCGCCGGCAGCGCGTCTCAGCAAACCATCCGATAATTTTGCTATAATCTTGGTGTCCTTATACGTTTTTTTTACAAATTTGCCGCCGGCGGCGTCCCAAACCTGCGTATATTGGATACTACTATTGATACTACGTATGTATCACAAGAAAGTTTTCATTATGATATTAGAAGTAATACTTGTTGAAAAAGTTCCGCATCTTACCGCCAGTTTTAATGGGCAAATTTTGCCATATGTCCGCTGTGTTGTTGCGCGAAAATTTAACCCGGATATTCAATCATCCGCGCGAGTAATAGGTGTGGAAGATTTTCCCCAAGGCGTTGGGGATGAAATTCGGCTGAATGTGCTGCGCACAACTACAGATCGCAAAACAGCAACCGTTTGCTTCGACTGCGCGCTGGAACCAGACATGAAATAGCAGCGCTGTATGATTGCCGCGTTTCGTGATATAGTGTTGGTAAAAGGCAATCACAGGCGCCGCTGCCTGAACATATTCAATGAGGTGAATTACTATGGTTTTTCAAGCTAAAACCATTATCGAGCCATTTCGTATAAAAAGCGTGGAACCAATTCATGAAACAACTGCTGAATATAGGGATATCGCGCTAAAAGAAGCGGGATATAATCCGTTTATGCTGAAAGCGGAAGATGTGCTGATCGATCTGCTTACCGATTCAGGCACCGGCGCGCTGAGTGAACAGCAATGGGGCGCCATGCTGCAAGGCGATGAAAGCTACGCGGGCAGCAGATCTTTTTTGAAATTACAGGATACCATTCAGAAAATTACCGGTTTCCAATTCGTTATTCCCACTCACCAAGGCCGCGCCTCTGAGCGTATTTTGTTTACTACGGTTTGCGAGCAGGACTCCATTATCCCCAATAACACACATTTTGACACTACGCGCGCCAATATCGAAGCAAACCGCGCTGAAGCGCTGGATTTGGCAATAGATGAAGCAAAACACCCAGCAGTAATTCATCCGTTTAAAGGAAATATGGACCTGCAGAAATTGGAGCAATTCTTCCGGAATACACCCAAAAGCAAAATTCCCCTGTGCATGGTCACCGTAACCAATAATTCGGGCGGCGGGCAGCCGGTGAGTATGGGTAATATTAAAGCAATCAGCGCCATGTGCCATTCATATGGTGTTCCGTTTTTTATAGACGCTTGCCGGTTTGCGGAAAACGCTTGGTTTATTAAGCAGCGTGAAGAGGGCTATAAAGATAAAACACCATTACAGATAGCGCAAGAAATGTTTTCTTACGCAGATGGCTGCACAATGAGCGCTAAAAAAGACGGTATGGCAAATATCGGCGGCTTTATTGCGCTGAATGACGGCGCCCTGGCAGAAAAACTGCGCAATTTATTAATTTTAACTGAAGGATTTCCCACATACGGCGGGCTGGCCGGCTACGATATGGAGGCAATTGCTGTTGGCTTAATGGAGGCGCTGGATGAAGATTATTTGCGGTATCGCATTCGTTCGGTAGAATATTTGGGAGAAAAATTGACCCAAGCCAATATTCCAATTATCCAGCCAACCGGCGGACACGCCGTATATATCGACGCCGGCGCGTTTTTAAGTCATATTCCGCAAAGCCAATACCCCGCGCAAGCGTTGTGTGTAGAGATGTATCTTGCCGCAGGGATTCGCGCTGTGGAAATCGGCAGTGTGATGTTTGGCAAGCCACAGCCTGATGGATCGGAGATTCCCGCTGCGTTAGAATTGGTGCGGCTGGCTTTTCCGCGGCGTGTATACACCCAAAGCCACGTAGATTATTTGATTGAAGCGCTGTTGTATGTGGCCGACCGAGCCAAACAGATTCGCGGTGTGCGCTTTACCTATCAGGCGCCAATGCTGCGGCACTTTACAGCGCAGTTTGCATTGATATAGACCTAAGCGCGAGTAAAACAGAAGCAGGATGGCATGAAACAGCAAAAGAGACATCCCAATTATGGGATGTCTCTCCTTGATTGATGAATTGATTGAATAGTCATACAAAAAACGCTTAGAATTCCGGCTCGATGACTGCCCCAATGGTTGCTGTTGCTTTTTCAACCGTCAGGTCGTGATAATCTGCCGCAGAGGTTTGGTCTTTGCCGTTGGAAACTTTAACCAAGTTGAAAACAAGAGAAATAACCACCGTAACAACCAAATTGACGATTAACGCCCACATGCCGGCAAATACGGCATATTTCGTTCCCATAATAGTTAATGTATAGGTGGTGGATGAAATACCATGCGCAAAATTGTTGAAAACCATATAGCTTCCGGTAATCATACCGCCCAACCAGCCGATGATTAGTCCCCAGCGATGGAACCAACGGGTGTACAAACCAAAGATGATCGGCGGGAAGATCTGCAAAATCCAGACGCCGCCCAGCAATTGGAATTGAATGGCGTTGCTCATCGGAAGCGCCAGCACGAACACTAAGGCGCCAAATTTAACAACAAGAGAAACCAGTTTGGCGACCGTGGCTTCTTCTTTAGGTGAAGCGTTAGCGCGGAAATATTCTTTATAGATATTGCGGGTAAATAAACTGGACGCCGCAATAGACATAACAGCAGCCGGCACTAAGGCGCCGATTGCAATACCGGCAAAAATTAATCCGATCATGGGATCCGGGAAGAATTTATTGACCAATAAAGGCACTGCAAGGCTGGTGTTTGTTGTTTTAATACCGGCGCCAATGGCCATAAAGCCCACCAACGCAAGTAAACCCAGCACAATAGAGTATGCGGGCAGCAACGCAGCATTGCGGCGGATAACTGTGCCGCTTTTAGAGCTGAAAATGCCCGTTAACGCATGAGGGTATAAAAACAGCGCAAAAGCCGAGCCGAGCGCAAGGGTCCAATACGCAGGGATTTGCGCAGGCGCAAGCGTAAGTTTTGCTTTAGGAACTGAAGCAAAAATGTGCCCGAATCCGCCAAGTTGCGATGGCACATAAATAACGATTGCCAATACCGCAATGTAGATGAGCGCGTCTTTTACCAGCGCTATCAATGCGGGAGCGCGCAGCCCGCTCGTGTAGGTATACGCCGCCAGCACAACAAACGCAATAAACAGCGGCAGATCTTTTAATAAGCCGGTTCCCTGAAGCCCCATTTCCTGCAATACTACTTGAATGCCAACCAATTGCAAAGCAATATACGGCATGGTAGCAAGTATACCGGTAAAGGCAACAGCTAACGCCAGTGTCGGGCTTTCAAATCTGCCGCGCACGAAGTCTGAAGCGGTAATATAATTATGCTTTTTGGCGACTGCCCACATACGCGGCATAACCGCAAAAACAAACGGATAAACAATAAGAGTATAGGGCACTGCGTAGAAACCCAAAGCGCCGGCGCTATATACAAGGCCGGGAACCGCAATAAAGGTATATGCTGTGTATAAATCACCACCCAATAAAAACCAAGTTATAACAGTTCCGAAAGATCTGCCGCCTAAACTCCACTCATTCAGATGGTTTAGGTCGCCCCTGCGCCAGCGGGCTGCGACAAATCCGATTACTGTTACAACTAAAAATAAGAAGATGAAGACGGAAAGCGCAACTACATTAACATTCGACATTGAGTTAATCCTGCTTCTTTGAAAGGATGGCTGTGTTCGGTTTTCATAAGAGAACAACAGCCCGGCTGTTATTCCTTAACTAAGAAATAGACAACAACCGTAATAAGGCCAGAAAGAACGATCCATAGCATTTGATACCAATAGAAGAATGGAATGCCAATGAAACTTGGGGAAAGTGTGTTGTATGACGGCGCATACAAACTAAAAATAAACGGAAGCAGTAACAGCGCCATCCACGCCTTTCTTGCTCCGCTTGTGCTTTGACTTGTTGGCATTGCTGCAGGTTCCTTTCTACAGGGAAATTTTAGTCACATCTGCAACGATGTGATTATAAGGAATATAACAAGTTATATCGGTTTTTGTCAATATGTTATGGAAAGACAAAACCGAAATAAGCTGCTTATATTTAAAACCAGAATAGTGATGTGATCAGAAATTGTCAGTATTAGTAAAAATAGAAAATTTGGATGCAGCCGGGTAGACAGCGCCATATTTATGACGTATAATAAAGAATAACAAAATATAAGCTCACAGATAGCTTACTTTTCCCTTGCAGCCAGGCACAAGAAGAAAAGTTGTATCTAATTGGCTATATTGTTTTTAACGATATATTCGATGAAGAATATATGATGATGAAAACCCAAAGACGGGTAGTTTTGAGTAGTGTTCTTTTGAATAGCTTTAAATCATCCGAGCAAACTTCAAGTGCTTTTCATCTCTGCAATGTTCATGAATTTCGTAAACAGGTCATTTATCATATATCTTATTATGTAATCATTTCGTAATTTTTTTGCGAAATGTCGATAAGATTGTATGGGATGTAACCGGTTCCGCCAAAAAGAAAACCTGACAGGATATTTGGCTGCCAATATACAGGCTTTGGTTATTGACTGTTTGAGAAGAATCGTGTTACGATATCGTTAAAATTACGAAGGTATCGTTTGCTATAGCCCATAGGCGCCCGAATGGTTTCATTTGGTTCAGCAGACAGTAACAGCGGATTGGGCCGCTTATTGTGTATCCCATAAAAGATATGTCGCAAAAAAACAAACATGAAATTGGAGGTTGCAATGCTAAATTATACAATTCGCCGCTTACTGATAGCGATTCCTGTCTTTTTAGCTCTCACATTCATAACATTTGCCATAGCTAGGTGGAATCCGGACGGAGGAGCGCTTAGCGCATATATCGGGCCAGGACACCATGTAGAAACAACAGCGCAATTAAATGCAATAAAAGCACGTTTAGGGTTAAATGTGCCATGGTTTATTGCCTATTTCTATTGGTTACGAAATTTATTCCAAGGTGATTTGGGTGTTTCGGTGTTAACCCATGAGCCTGTTTTGCGAGCGTTAGGAGAAAGGCTGCCGGCAACCCTTTTATTAACGGTTCCAGCTTTTGTATTCCAAGAGACTTTAGCCGTTACCCTTGGAATTTTTTCCGCTCTGCGCAAAGGTTCTTTTTTTGATGAATTTTTCTCTTTTATAGCGTATGCGTTTTTTGCGGTTCCAACGTTTTGGCTGGGGTTGGTGTTAATTATTATTTTAGGCGTAGAACTGCCAAGTATGATAGGATGGGGGCTGCCCTTTAACGGAATATTGAATGTGCGGCTCGGCATTCCTTTTGGAACCCCGCTATTTTGGTCATATTATAAAACACATTTTGTATCTACAACACTAGACATTATAGGGCATATGATTATGCCGTGGTTTACATTGATGGCGGTAGGAATTGCCGGTGACAGCAGGTTTATGCGCGGCCAAATGCTTGGAGTGCTGAATATGGATTATATTCGCACAGCGCGGGCAAAGGGTCTTCCCTCTCGCATCATTGTGTGGAAACACTCAGTTCGCAATGCAATTATTCCGATTGTAACAAATATTGGGTTAACAATTCCGGGATTAATCGGCGGAGCGATTATTACCGAACAGATTTTTGGTATCGAGGGAACAGGGCATTATTTTATTGAAGCTGCGCAATCCGAAGATTACCCTGTTGTTATTGCAATGACAGTTTTGATTGGTGGATTGGTGATTTTATTTAATATCTTGACCGATTTGACATATGGTTTGGTCGATCCACGAATTCGCTATGATTAAGGTTTGTTTTGCTTTGTATAACATTTTAGTGAGGAATATTTAATATGGCTACACAAAACCCAAGCAGCGCCCAATTTGAGGATTTTGGCCAGACAAATTCAACCGGCACATATACCCCGGTAACTATTTTAGGTGATGAAGATCGTCTTGCGCTAAAACCGCTTTCTCAGGTTGAATTATATTGGCGGAGGTTTCGCAAACACCGATTTGCGCAAATTGGATCTGGATTTATGGTGTTTGTTATTTTAATGGCAATAGCGGCGCCGCTGATTACCCCCGGTGTAAACGCTTCCACTATGAATCTGAATTTAAGTTTCGGTTCGCATCCGCCATCCTTAAGCAATTTTCCCGATTATATATTCGGGACTACCGATGAACTGCATTACAGCGTGCTGGACTTAATTACTTTCGGAGCCAGAACATCTCTAATCATCGGCTTTTTCAGCGCATTGTTGTCAGTAATTGTTGGAACACTGGTTGGCGCAGTTGCCGGTTATTTCGGCGGTATCGTTGATAACATAATAATGCGTATCACTGATATCTTTTTAACCATTCCGTTCTTCCCGCTGCTTATTTCTCTTTCTTCCATTTTAGGGCATGGATCTGGTTTAGGGCCGGGATTTATTATTACGATCTTTGCCATATTTGGTTGGGCAGGTATTTCCAGAGTTATTCGCAGCGTCTTCTTGTCGCTGCGTGAATTAGAGTATACCGAAGCGGCTAAATCTGTTGGCATAAATCATTTTCGTATTATTGTCCGACATCTGATTCCCAACGCAATTTCACCGATTGTTGTTACCTTTACTTTAGCGTTTGCCGCTAATATTGTTGCTGAATCAACCCTTGACTTTTTGGGTTTAGGCATTATGTTTCCGCCGACTGCAACTTGGGGGAATGCGCTGGCCTCGGCGCAAGGTGATATTGCCAACGGTGACTGGTGGTGGACGTTATTCCCGGGTTTATTCTTAACATTAACCGTGCTGGCAACTTCCTTTATTGGCGACGGACTCCGTGACGCGCTTGATGTGCGCTCCAAAATTGATTAATTGGTAAAATCCTAAAAGGAGAGCTTTATTCAGTGTCTGAATCATTTCAAACAACGAGTGACAACGTATTGGAAGTGCGTGGCTTAAAAACGTATTTCCGAACAATGGATGGTGTTGTGCGCGCAGTAGACGGAGTTGATTTTTCCATAAAAGCTGGTAAAACGCTGGGTGTTGTCGGAGAATCTGGCAGCGGTAAAAGTGTTACCGCGTTTTCAGTTATGCGCCTTTTAAGCAGCAATGGCTATATCGCCGAAGGTGAAATATTATTTCAAGGGAAAAATGTCGCTACTGCATCTGAAGATGAAATGCGCAAGATTCGCGGCAATAAAATGTCGATGATCTTCCAAGAGCCAATGACATCACTGAATCCGGTGTACACCATTGGCGATCAGGTTTCGGAAGTGTTGCGCACACATAAAAATCTACATGGCTCTGCAGCAAAAGACCGCACCATTGATATGCTGCGACGTGTTGGCATTCCTGCAGCGGAACGGCGCTACAGCGATTACCCGCATAACCTCAGCGGCGGTATGCGCCAGCGCGTAATGATTGCTATGGCTTTGGCGACTGATCCCACATTGTTGATTGCTGATGAGCCAACAACTGCGCTGGATGTTACTATTCAAGCGCAGATCCTTGACTTGATGCGTGGATTGGCTAATGATTTTAAAACATCTATTATGTTAATTACCCATGATTTAGGTGTAATTGCCGAAATGGCCGATGATGTGGCTGTGATGTATACCGGCAAGGTGGTTGAACGCGGCACTGCATATGAAATACTAAAAGAAGCCAAACACCCATATACGATGGGGCTGTTGAACTCTATACCCGGTGAAGAGGCCAAAGGAGAAAAACTTGCGGTTATTCGCGGCAGTGTTCCCAGCCCGTTAAACTTGCCCGAAGGCTGCACATTTGCCCCACGATGCCCATTTGCTATGGATATTTGCACGAAAAAAGACCCCAAATTTCTGGATCTTGGCGGCGGACATATGGCAAAATGCTGGCTGTATCAAACACCATCCGGGCAAGTGCAAATACCTGCAACACAACCTTCATGGGTAACCGCAACCCAAGAACTTAATCAGAGAATCGCTGAGCTAAGCGCAGCAAAAACTTCACAAAATCCATCAGCCTGAGTAAAACTGAGTAGAAAGACAGAGGAGTTCATAGAATGAGCGTAACTGAAAATACTATTGGCGCGGCGTATCCGCAGGCTGGGAATGATGTCAATACGTTAATCAGCGTACAGAATCTGAAAAAATATTATCCGGTTCTTGGCGGCGTTTTCCGCACGAAAGTTGCAG
The DNA here is from genome assembly GCA_021812265.1 of Chloroflexota bacterium. Classification (GTDB taxonomy): domain Bacteria; phylum Chloroflexota; class Ktedonobacteria; order Ktedonobacterales; family JACDGC01; genus JAJYBV01. Next base: position 9,940 of record JAKAOI010000039.1, read on the forward strand.
ATGTAAAAGCTGTAGACGACATTTCGTTTTCAATCAATAAAGGGGAAACATTTGGCTTAGTAGGAGAAAGCGGCTGCGGAAAATCAACCGCCGGACGCGCAATTTTGCGATTGCATGAGCCTACTGCGGGTAAAATTGTTTTTAACGGCGCTGATATCACTAAGTATAAAGCTGGGCAAATGAAGTCTTTGCGCAGCAAACTACAGATCATTTTTCAAGATCCCTATTCTTCGCTTAATCCCAGCATGCCAATCAGTGATATTATTGGCGAAGGCTTAATTGCGCAAGGCGTTAGGTCACGCAAAGAGCGGGAAAGTATTATTGCGTTCTATTTAAAGCGCGTTGGTTTACAACCTGAATATATGCGACGTTTTCCGCATGAATTCAGCGGCGGCCAGCGGCAGCGTATCGGCATAGCGCGCGCGCTGGCGCTGAAACCTGCGTTTGTGGTAGCGGATGAGCCGGTAAGCGCACTGGATGTTTCCATTCAATCTCAGGTGTTAAATTTGCTGAAAGAACTGCAGCAGGAATTTAACCTCACCTACTTGTTTATTGCGCATAATTTGCCGGTTGTAGAATATATCAGCGACCGGGTTGGCGTTATGTATTTGGGTAAATTGGTTGAAGTCGGAGAATCCAAAACGCTCTATAATATGCCGCTGCACCCTTACACTGCAGCGTTATTATCCGCAGCGCCAATTCCTGACCCAACAGTGCGCCGCAAACGCATACTTTTAACCGGCGATGTTCCCAGCCCAATTAATCCCCCCAGCGGATGCCGCTTCCATACTCGGTGTCCGATTGCTCAACCCATCTGC
>JAKAOI010000040.1 GCA_021812265.1 Chloroflexota bacterium
ACAATTCTTTCGGCTTCCGAATAACCAATAAAGCTCTATAATTTTGGAGGGCGGCCATCAAGGCCGCCTTTTTGTGTATTTGAAATATCCGGCAACACAAAGGGCGCGCCACAAAATAACATTGCCTTGCGCCACATTTGCCAATAGTATATTTTCTATTGCAGCGGAACATTCATATAATCAATGATATTTGAGCTGGCGGGATCATTAGGCGGGCTATTAATTGGTAACAGCCAATATACACGGCCATTTACTATTTGGCCTTCTGCGGCGCCGTCTGCGCTATTAAATGACACACTGGCTCCCGAAGGAACCCGCACTAAATATACGGGCGAACTAGTTTCGGCTATTCCCAAACAAGTAGCATACGGGCGATCAAGCGCTATTCCCGGACGATAACATTGCGGACCCCATGGACTGATTACTTTGCCGGTAACTATATTATACAGAGACAGTTGAAAGTATTTCCCTAATTCCATTGCTGTATCCCACACAAGATAATTGCCGTTCAACGCCACATTCAAACTGGGTGTGACGGGAAGCTGCACAGGCGCCGGTTGATCGAGATTCCATATCCATGCCGTTGATCCTTGCGGGACTACCCGCAAAAAATATAGTAAATTTCCCGAAAGATCTACTGACTGATACATATATGCGCTGGATGTATCCATTACGGTTGTTACTCCGCTTGTGAGATCGTATTTGCGTAATTGCGACCCATTTGGTGTTGAAATTGCATATACCACTACTTTACCATTCGTGGTTAAACCGCTCATTGGAGCGTTAAATTGCTCTTTCACTGCGCTGTCGATAAGAATTTTTTGATTCGTTATAACATTGGCTGCCCATGCTTCCCAATATTGGCTGCTGGAAGTATAATCAATATATAATATATAATATCCAATCTCCCGATCCCGTAATACCGCCAAAACCGCGTACTTCTCCATCCGGCGCTGGTGTTGCCGAGGCTATAGTATGTATTTTTTGATCGGCAAAACTATAAAAATATACTGATTTGTAAGCGCTTTGATTGGTAGGAGTAACACCATTCCAACTGCCAAATAAAACAAAGCCATCTTGAGTAGCAATAGCAGGATCACTGGCATAGAAATTGCCTAGATTGATTTGGAAAATTTTCCCCACGGCAGGCACACCCGACAATGAAGAGCTAAGACTGGGATCCAGAACAGCCAAAGGCGCCGGTGTTGCTGTATTTGTCGGAACGCTGTCGGTTGCTGTCGGCGCGCTGTTAGCTATTGTTGGGATACTGCCGGTTGCAATTGGAGACGACGCTTGCGTGGCAGATCCACCGGAATTACATGCGGTTATAATAAGGCTGAGAAAACACACCAGCGCAACCAGCCATTTGGCATAATTATTAGCGCGAATTCGCATATATGGAACCTCTCTTATTACTTTTTTTATGGCACAATAAAAATCTATTTTTCTATACCGTCAACGCTTCTCTTAAAAAGAGAAGCGTGATTACGATGTATTTCTTCAAAATATGAAGAAATACATATTACAGCGCCAGCGCCGCCATATGGGGAACCGGAAGGGCAGATAATATATGGTTGGGAATTAAGTTTCGAGGGAGCATTTAAGCGATTGACAATTTGAACACAATCGGGAGAAATTGTTTGTGATTTTAGCATAGATGGCTGGTCTCTGCAAAAGCAGAACCGGATATGGCAGTAAAAAGAACCGCCAAGAGCAGTGGACAAACAGCAAAAATTTTGATTTTCCAGTGAGACATACAACCTCCATAGACTTTATTTCACAAAACAGCAGTGTGACTAGCCGCACTGCAAGCCGATTTTCAATGAATTTAAACTTTCATGCGCATTGAAAAATCTCGGTGTTTCTCGATTATAAAGCACACTTGTATGTATGTCAACACTTTTTTTGTTTTTCATTTTTGAATAAGCGGCAGCAATCTCTTGTGAATCTTTGCGCCGCCGCTTAGATAAAACTGTTCAGAAATAAAATAGAAACAATTAGTTTTCCGGCACGGCGTGCGCTGCCTTCGCTTGATCCCATGCGTGGAAAGAGCTGCGCACCAGCGGCCCCGATTCAACATGACGGAAACCGAGTTGTTTGCCTATCTGCGCATATTCTTTAAATTCCTCTGGTGGGGCATACCGTAAAACCGGCAAATGCTCAAAACTTGGCCGCAAATATTGTCCGATAGTAACAATATCCACATCATGTTCACGCAAATCATGCAGCAATTGCACAACTTCATCATGTTCTTCGCCAAGCCCCAGCATAAAGCCAGATTTGGTGGGAATATCCGGATTCAATTGCTTTGAAGCAGCTAATACTTTTAAAGATCTAGTATAAATTGCCTGCGGACGCACTTTTTTATACAGCCTTGGCGCCGTTTCCACATTATGATTAAAAATAGTGGGCTTGGCGTCAATAACCGTTTTTAACGCTTCCAGGTCACCTTTAAAATCAGGCGTCAGCACTTCTATGGAGACGTGCGGGTTCAGTCGATAAATCCAGCGGATAGTTGCCGCAAACAGCGATGCGCCGCCATCCTTCAATTCATCGCGATCTACCGAAGTAACCACAACATGTTTCAATCCCATGTTTTGTACGGCTTCAGCAACTCTGCGCGGCTCTTCCCAATCTACAGCAAGCGGCCTGCCGGTTTTTACAGCGCAAAATCTACAGCTTCGAGTGCAGATATCCCCCAAGATCATAAAGGTTGCTGTGCGATGCGACCAGCACTCACCCATATTGGGGCAGCGCGCCTCTTCACAAACCGTGTGCAGTGTTTTACTGCGCATCAGTTGTTTCAGATTTTCATAAGTTTCGCCGCCGGGGGCGCGAACTTTCAGCCAATCTGGCCTACGTTCAGGAGCTTTTGTCATACAGTATACCTCGGCTAAAATAGTAAATTATACATAGGTTTTTGCTTGAACACTACAGGGCAGGGATACCTTACCCTGCGCTGACCAAAAGGGAAGCTGCGCAATGCGTGTAAACACGAATTGCGCGAATGTATGAATCTTCAATCAAGTTATTCAAGCAAAATCCTAATTAGGGCTTTCGCTTGAACGAGAAGCGCATGGTTCTCGTATCTGCACAAAGGGAGGTCTGGGGACACCCCAGAACCCCATACAAGAGGCGTCGCCCCTTGTACATCCCCGATGTTCCATGCTGCAGCGAAAGTCCTGTTAATAAATAGTAAAAGAAGTCGGCGCCGCGCCGCAAGTATTTCAGCTATGAAAAATGCGCCGTTATCACATCGGATATACCGTCGGTATTTTTCACTGCAGAAAGCGCAGCAGCAGATATTTCGCGGTCAACGCTCAATATCATCAGCGCTTCACCTTGCGGGCCGGCGCCAAGATTCAGCGGACCGACATTCATACTATTAATATTAACACCGGCGTCGCCTAAAATGACACCCACCTTACCGACCATTCCGGGACGATCTTGATTTTTGCACAGCAAAATCGCTCCGCTTGGCGCAAAGTCGGTGGTATAGCCATCTACCCGCACAACACGCTCTTGGCCCCAAGTTACGGCGCCTGAAAGAATCTGCTCATCGGAGCCATCCAGCCCGCGCAACGTAATCAAATTTGCGTATTGCTGCGGACTGTTCGATTTGCGCTCCGTAATCTCTATGCCGTGACGCTTTGCAACCGTATTGGCGCTGACAAAATTTACCCGATCTTCCGATATTGTTTCTGTCAGTCCTTTAATCAGCGCAACCCGAAGCGGATAGGTGTCTCCTTCGGCAACTTCGCCGTCATAGGTAATTTCAAAACGGCGGCTTTGTTTACGATACCATTGACGATAAAACAGGCCCAGCTTTTCCACCAACGCAACAAACGGGCGCAGTTTTGCTAAATCTTCAGGCAAAATCAGCGGAGCATTCACAGCAGCGCGCGGCGCGCCGCCTTGCAATATCTCAGCAGTCTGTTCACACACATCTATTGCTACCGTAATTTGCGCTTCTTTTGTGGAGGCGCCAAGATGCGGGGTCGCAATAACCTTAGGGTGGGCAAGCAATTTTTTGCCTATTTCATCGGCAGTCGGCGGCTCGACGGTAAAAACATCCAGCGCGGCGCCTGCAATATGTCCGCTTTCCAGCGCCGCCAGCAGCGCCGCTTCATCCACAACACCGCCTCGAGCAACGTTTAACACAAACGAACCGCGCGGCATTTTCTGAAATTGCTCAGCGCTAATAACATTTTTTGTCGCCGGAGTTAATGGCGTATGCGCCGTTAAAAAATCTGCTTTAGAAAGAACGCTATCTAAATCGGCCAGCTCAATGCCCATTTGTTCGGCAAAATCCGGAGAAACATAGGGATCCATAGCGGTTACACGCATCCCCATGCCCATAGCGCTGCGAGCTACACCCAAGCCTACCTTTCCTAAACCAATAACCCCAAGTGTTTTACCGCGAACCTCTACGCCAACAAAACGCGAACGCTCCCATTTACCTGCTCGTAAAGACGCCACTGCGTCGGGAATTTGCCGCGCCAGCGCTAACAGCATAGCAATGGTGTGTTCTGCTGCAGCGCCAACATTTCCGGTAGGAGAATTAACCACAATAACGCCGCTGTTTGTGGCGGCGGCAACATCAATATTATCTACACCAACACCGGCGCGCGCAATAACCCGCAAATGTAAACCTGCTCGTATCACATCGGCAGTTACCTTGGTTTCACTCCGCACAATCAGCGCGTCATATCCGCTGATAACCGTAACCAGCTCTGCGGGATCTAAGCCAACTCGCTGATCTACATCAGCAACTGAATCCAGCAGACGCAACCCCTCGGCGGCAATTTTATCGGTAACTAAAACACGCGGCCGCACATGTTCCGCTTCAGCGCTCATTCACCCATTCTCCGTTCAACCGCGTTAAACGCCTCAGCCAAGTCATCAATAGTGGCGTATCCCATATGGCCGGCGCGGAATATTACACCATCCAGCTTGGCCTGCCCGCCGGCAAATACAACATTATCTTGTTCTTTCAGCGTTTTCAAAAATGTTTTTACATCCTTGCCCTCAGGACCATAAATGGCGGTTACTGTGTTAGAAGCAAAACGCTGATCGGCGAACAGCTTCAATCCCAATTCTTGCGCGCGGCGGCGCACATACGCGCCCATTTCTGCGTGGCGAGCAAAAACGTGTTCACGGCCCTCGGCGCGCATCATGGTTAAAGCAACATCCAACTGATACCACAGCGAAACAGGGATGGTGTATGGCGGGTAGCCATGAGACATTGCGTCTAACGCGCGATTCACATCCCAATAGAAACGCGGCAGTTTGGCTGATTTTGAAGCTTCCAAAGCGCGTTTGCTTGCCGCAAACATCATCAATCCGGGAGGTGTCATCCACCCTTTTTGCGATCCGGTAAACAGCATATCTATACCCAATTCATCCATCGGCACAGAAACACAGCCAAGCGAACTGACGGCGTCTACCGAGATAAGCGCATCGGGAACAGCCGCAGCAATGGCTTTAGATAACGCGGCAACGTCGTTGGCGACACTGGTAGATGTTTCATTATGGGTGAAGAAAACACCGCGCAAATTGGCAATTTGGCTAATTTTCTCTGCAACAACCGCGGGATCGGCGGCTTGCCCCCACGGAAAATCAATTTTTGTTACGTTTAGGCCAAAGGACTGAGCGGCCAACGCATATCTGTCACCAAAATTGCCGATAGAAATCACTGCCACAGTGTCGGCGGGTGAAAAGAAATTTGCAATACTTACTTCCCAGCCGGCGCTGCCGGATCCCGGAAAACATAGGACCGGCTGTTCAGTTTGAAAAAAATGCTGTAAATTTCCGGTAACTCGCCGCAAAATTTGAGTGAATTCTGGGCTGCGGTGATTCATCATCGGCCAAGCTCCGGCGGCGGCAACTTGCGGAGGCACAGGTGTGGGTCCGGGCAGGCGAAAATTTGTTGCCTGCGGCGCTTGCGGAAGTGATACGGCGTTTGTTTTAGGATCGAGGGTGGTCATTCATTTCTCCTTTTTGCGCATGAGACTGCTAGTGTTTTTGTTAAGAATGTGCTCAGCAGCCGGAGGTTCAACGTTGAAGCAAACACGCAATTCTGCCATGAGCATATGATCTGCGATATTATCAGTATACATGCGCAAGACATAACGTGTCTACTGCCATGGTATCGGAAGCGGGTGATAAAAATACGGCAAAACAGCCGTGAAATAGCGAAAAAACGTTATATCACGGCAACGCAGAGATGACAAGATTCAGTTATTTCGTTCACACACAAGCGACTACGCGGGTTTAGCGGCAATAATAGCCACTTGCGGGTGTATGCTGCCACCACTCCATTTTTCAGATGAAATAATAAATCCGGCGGCGCGTACAGCCTGCGGTGTATTGCGATTTAAATGACAATTGCCGGCGGCAAGCATCTGCAGCGGTGTAAGTACATGCTGCGCAGTGGCCCATACGGGGTTGCCGCTCAGCACATGTTCAAACATCAGCAAGGATCCGCCCGGTTTCAGCACACGCATAATTTCTTGCAAACCCTTTTCCGGGTTACTGACCGAACAAAATACCAGAGTAGTCACCACACTATCAAAAACTGCATCTTCAAAAGGCAGCGCCTCGGCAGATCCTGCTAAAAGCGTTATGGGAACTTTTGCGGCGGCAATGCGTTTTTGCGCATATTCACGCATCATATCATGCGGCTCTACCGCCTGCACATCTGCAGTTACTGCAGGATCGTAAAACGCAAAATTTTGGCCGCCGCCGGCCCCAACTTCCAATGTTTTGCCGTGCGCTTGCGCAATAAGCTGTTGCCGCCACGGATCGAACTGTGATTTAAAAACGCCGGTTTGGGATATTTTTTCATACACACCGGCAAAAAAGGGATTGCGCTGCAATATGCCCATACGATAACCTGCTTACCCATTACTCTTTCGAAAAAACTTCTGCTTTAATATATATAGTAATATGAGCCAATTAATAATAACAATATCGTAATTTGAATTTGAAAAGGAACTGTTTTATGGCGCAAGATTCACGCCCCGGCAATTACTTCGCTTTTAACAGCGCTGCGGCAAGATATGTAAAAGGCAGACCAAACTTTCATCCCCGAATCATCAATCAAATTCAGCAAACGCTGCAACTAAAGCAGCCAATACCGCGCGCATTGGATGTGGGCTGCGGCACAGGGCTTTCAACACTGGCGCTGCGCCCCGTAGCAGAACAAATCATCGGAACGGATATATCCGAAGCAATGCTGGCAATGGCGCAGCCAGATCCGCATATTATATATATGCAAGCTCCGGCAGAAAATCTGCCTTTTCCGAATGAATATTTTGATTTTATAACCATTTCGCTGGCGTTTCATTGGGTAGACCAGCCAAAATTTCTGACAGAGGCGCGACGGCTTTTGCGGAAAGGTTCTTTTCTTGTTATTTATGATAATCATTTTAAAGGCGTTATGCCGGGTTATCCTAAATTTCATACATGGTTTCGCGAAGTATTCTTAACTCGGTTTCCCAGAACGCCCCGCGGAGCAGTTCACTTTACCCATGAAGAAGCGCTGCAATTTCAATTTGAGCTTTATGCGCAAGAAACTTATCCGCATCTTCTCACATTTACCATTGATTCTTTAATTGCTTATTTCATCAGTTTAAGCCATGTAATAGCAGTTATTGAATTTGGCGGGGAAACCGTGGAATCGATAGAAAATTGGCTAAGAAACCAATTGCAGCCATTTTTTCAAGGTAGCGCCGAAGCGCAATGCGCGCTGGAAGCGCCGATTTGGTGTCTTCAGGCAGTATAAACCTCACAATAGTGTTTTTGGGCAGGGATTAGAACGCAATAGGATATAATTAAGGCGCCGGCTGAACAAATCAGCGCTATTTTCTGTTCTTGAGGATTATTCTCATGCGTATCCGCCAAATTACCGACAGCAGCGAGTGGGACACTACGCTATTATCACATCCCCAAGCTCATCCCCTGCAAACATGGGGATGGGGCGAGGTTAAAAAAGCCGCCGGCTGGAAAGCTGTGCGCCTTGCCGGATTTAACGATAACAACACACTGCATGCGGCGGCGCAGCTACTCATCCGCAGCGTACCGCACACCCCATTTTCCATGCTTTATATTCCTCGCGGCCCGGTCATTCAGCCGGATGATCGCGAAGGAATGGCCGAATTGCTGGAACATATAAAAATATACGCAAAAAATTTTGGCGCCATATTTTTGAAAACAGACCCGGCGTGGCCGGCGGGAACTGCGCATACGCTGGAAGATATGCGCTTTCACCTCAGCAGAGAAACCATTCAGGTCAGCGAAACATACACCATCGATCTTACCAAAAGCGCGGAAGATATTCTGGCGGGTATGCGATCGAAAACGCGGCAATATATTCGCAAAGCAGAACGCGAAGGCGCAGAAATTATTCGCGACCAAACCGGAACGATGTTGGATACCGTCTATGAAATATATGCGCAAACATCCCGCCGCGCAAAATTTGGGCTGCACCCAGCGCAATATTATAAAGATATCTTTCGGTTATACAATCCAAGCAATCAATATCTCTATATCGCGTCAGTAAACGGCCAGCCGGCGGCATTCCTTTGGATGGCCTGCGCAGGAAAATTTGCGGTTGAATTATATGGCGGAGTCAGCGATTCCGGACAAGAATATAAATCCAATTTTCTGCTGAAATGGCGCGCCATTCAGGATATGCAAGCGGCGGGATACACAGTATATGATCTCAATGGCAGAGTAAATGAAGGGATCAGCCAATTTAAAGAAGGGTTTGGCCCAGACGCAACTGAATGGGTGGGATCATATGATCTTGTATATAATTCACTGCTGTATCAGGGTTGGACGCGGACTTTACCGTTTGCCAAACGGATTTTAGCAAAATCTGACACACATTCCGGTGAATGAAGCAACTTTTTTTATAATCAATCCGTTTGAAATAAAAGAACCGTCTTTAGCAGGGCGTTGAAATTATACTCTTCGCGTTTTCGCTTATATATTAAGCGCCTACCCGAAATCATTAATTTTTGCTGTTTATTGGCAGCTTTGAACGGATAACACATTATGCCGGCGCAAAACCAAACACAGGGAACTCTTGAAGCATATATCATAGAAAGATTGCTTACTCTGCCAAAATATCACATTATTCTGCATAATGATGATACTCATGATATGCTATTTGTCGTTGCGGCGCTGCTGCGCATCATACCATCGCTCAGCCGCGCGGCAGCGTTTGAAATTATGCTGCGCGCGCATCAAACAGGCAAAGCAATTATTGCGACTATGCCGCGAGAAACCGCAGAATTTTACTGCGGCGAGCTAAAAAACACAGGTTTGCAAGCCACAATAGAGCCGGCGTAACGCAGGCGCAGTAAAACAGCGCCCAACACAGGCTACAGCGATTGTTCGCGGCGTTGCTGCTCATATTCCATCAGCCGATATATTTGGCTCTCATTTGGCGCCGCCTGCCAGCGTTTTTCGGCAATTAATGTAAAGGCTTCCTTAGCGGTAAGCCCTTGATCTACCAACGCGGCGCCAGTAAGCAACACGCTTCTGCCCACACCATGCTTGCAATGCACCAACACTTTTTGCCCCATTTGCAGCCGATTATTAATCCACTCGGAGCCTTTGCGTAAATCTTCAAGCGAAAGCGGGTGCACATCCGGTGTCGGCAAATATAACAAATCTATACCATTTTGGCGCAAAAGGTCTTCATCATCTTTATCTTCCAGTCGCACATCCACCACACTGCCCACCTGCAAGGCCACCAGCGCGGGAATATTATTGGAAGAAAATTGGCCGCCAACAGCCAAGGTAGAAGTTATCCAACTTAAATTTAATGGATTAGGCATCGGTAAACGCATACGAACCGCCAATTTTTGTCTTTTAGAATGAGAAGGAAACAGCCATGTCATAAAGCGCGCCCACGTAAGAATCAATATACGCAAAAAGGTGCGCAGCAATACTAAAATAAAAGCCTGATGAAATGGTTTTTCGGTTACTTTTGTTGGGTTAAGGATAGAATCTTGCAAAATTGTATTCCTCAAGATGAGATAAAATTAAGCCTTGCTGATAACGTCATATCGGGAATCTGCAACAGCGGCGCCTTCGATGTGAGATGAGCGTATTGTGCGATCCACTGTCATCAGCGCCAAACAGATTCATACATGACATACATCATAGAAAAATCTTAAAAAATAAAAATAATTTGGGGCGCTCGCGCGTCCCTAATTAGCCATTCTTGATAAAGATTTCAACCGCGGTTGTCACCGGCGTTATGGCGCCGCTGCGTTATTTTATTAAAAAGGCGAAGTCTTCGGCGCAAATATAAGGATGATCGGCTCAGCAGCCGCATATTAATTTTTTGCTGTTTATCGCGTCGTTTGGCGCTGCGAACTGTTTTGCCGGCGGCGTAGAGCGAACGATTCCACAAAGAAATTGAGCGCGGCGCGGGAACATATTGCAAAATGAGTTTAGCTATGGCAAAAGACGCTTGGGCGCTGCTTAATGCGCAGGCGCGCTAGATCGGA
>JAKAOI010000041.1 GCA_021812265.1 Chloroflexota bacterium
ATAAGAGCCGCCCAGCATGCGCAAAGTAAGATTTTTTTTGTCGCGGCCCATAATCAGCAAATTAGCCCACAACAAATCTCCCCACACTAATTCCAGCCGTTTCCAGTCTTCCAGAGAGATTCTCAGCCGCTCGCGCAGAATTTTTGTTACTTCTTGAAATACCGGTGAATTGCGGTCTACCCTGCTTTCAAGCAATTGCATTGTGGTGGGATCGATGTTTAAAAGCCAGTGAAACTTATTCCATTCAATTTGAAACGCAACCAACGTGGGAACCATATCATCAATATCGCTTTCGCTGGCCACATATACAGCTAAGGTGTGCCTGCGGTCAAAAAACCATTTGCGCCGCCGTGCCGCCGCTGTAACGGGGTCCCATTGGTCTACCGGCATATTATGTTTACGGAAGATATCCTCCGATTGTCCGAAAACAATGCGTGAGCATCGCAAAACTGCCGGAGGAAGCCGCAACGCGCAATAGAGAAACGCCGACATATCGGGATGATTGGCGCGCGCATCGGGATGCAAAACCGAATCGATATTATAATGCGCCTGTATTAGGGTTTTTAAGCTGATTTCACCGGAGCTGCGTAAAATTGTGCGATAAGTGCGTGAATACATTTCCACTTCGCGCACTCCGGCGCTGTGTTCAATTTCACCCAATTGATCTACCTGTGTGTCATCAGCGCCTGCCACCGGCTGTTTTCCTTGAAGAGAGTCCATTTTTCTGCACCAACTTATCAGTCAATTGCACATATTATAGCATGTATTTGCTTTCATGTTTATCTTACCCCGCCATATGCTAAGGCGCCCTGCTTGGAGCATTCTATATTGATGTTCTGCGGTGTTCTGCCTTTGGTGGTACACCAGTATTATATCCTCGGCGTTGCCGCTGTCATCTTTTAGAATCGGAAGAAGCGCAAAAATAGTTAGGCTGCAATAAGAGAAAAAAATTTTTGTTTGGCGCCGTAAACCTCGCGCAAGTGGCAGATGTTGAAAAAGATAAAAAAATCCGGCGGCCGTAAACGCAAGCTGATGATCTGATTGCTTGCCTTCAGAGTCGCCGGATTTTTGCTAAAAGTGTTTGTTATCAGGATTTTCGCTGCAGCATGGAAAATCGGGGATGTACAAGGGGCGGCGCCCCTTGTACGGGATTCTGGGGTGTCCCCAGACCTCCCTTTGTTGCAGATACGAGAACCATGTGTTTTTCTTTCAAGCGAAAGTCCTAGTTATAGATATCGATTAAAATCGGATGTCGTCTATCAATGACAGATTGATGAACACATCGCAGCTTTGCCGTAGAATGGCTGCAGTCGATTCATCGAATGCAGCTACCTCAACTCGCACGCCTTTATCGGAGCAATATTCCAGCAGCGGTAGGAAATCACTGTCTCCGCTGACCAGAACAATGGTGTCTACTGATTGTGAATCAACCATGCGAACAATATCCATGCACAAATCTAAGTCTAAATCGGCTTTTTTTGCGCCGCTGGAAAATGTTTTATAGTCTTTTGTAGTAATACGATATCCCAAGCCTTTAACAGCCTGCAAAAATTGCTGGTCGGCGTAAGGTTCGGGGCTGGTTGGGCAATATGCTTGCGCGCGGATGAGTTTGCGATCTGCTTTCAAGAAGCGCAGCAACTCACCGAAATCAACAGAAATGCGCATGTTGCGGGCGGAATAAAGCAAGTTGGCTACATCTACAAATACACCAACCCGCTCGGTAGACGGCATAGCTATGGTAAATGTAGAGCGGTTTGTGTTGCGCCGCTGCTCGGTGATCATGCGTTCCATATTTTGTTGAAATGCGTCGGTAATAACGGTTGCCAGTTGTGAAAAAGAATCATTTGCAAATGAACGGTCGCCGTTTTTGCGCGGCGCCGCCGGTGTAAAATATTGCGACGCTACACCTCTGGGTGTAGGGCCAAAGCCGCGGGCAAAAGCAGGTTCTGGTCCGCTGAATGGCGACCCTGAGTGCATTGGAGTGGATTCGGATGTGGCAGCAATGGTTTTGTTAGCGGTAGCGGCCGTCGGCAATTGAATATAATCTTGTACATCTGTCTGGGCGGATTCGCGTGGCGAGCCGGCTCCGTTTACGGAACGGCTGCGGCCTTTTTTGTGTTTATTGTTATTATTAATGTTTCCGTTTTTCACTAAAGGAACGGTGTTTTCTTGCGCCGCTGAATCGCTGCGTATTGAAGGAATAACAATGGGAGCAGTCTCTGCGTTAATTTCCACAACATCCACTTCCACTTCACTAACTTCCTCAACCGGTTCCGGAGCAACAACGGCAGGTCTGCGAGCAGCGCCAAATGAGCGACCATTTGAGTTGTTTTTGGGAGACCAGAACCGAACCGGAGGTTCTGCTGCGGGAATTTCTTCTACAATTGCAGCTTCCTCAGCTTCAGGAAGGGAGAGATCTTTAATATCAACGTCGGTTTCGTCGCTATCGGCTGTTTCCTCGTCGGTTGGCTGTTCAGTAAAGTCGGCAATTGCAATGGTTTCGGTTTCTGTCGACGTGTCAATGATTTCAATCGGTGTTTCTGCTACCTCTGTTGTTTCGGTAACTTCTTCGATTTCTACAGGTAACAAGATTTCTTCAGCTTCTTCTGCCGGTGATTCGGCAGAAATTTTTACAGCGGCTGTGTCCATTTGCAACGGTGTTTCCGTGCGGTTCAAAATAGTTTTTAGCGGGCCGAGCCGTCGTATTTCGGCGGTGTTATTTGCGCTGAAGCTATTAGTAAAGCTGCTGGGTCTGCGAGTATCAAAGCGGTAGTTTCGTCCGGGTTTGCGTTCCGGCTGCGATTCAACAGTTGCTTCCGATGAGTTGGCAGGCGCGTGCACTACAATAGTTTCCGGAACCGTAACAGTGTATGTGTGGTCGGCATTTTCCTGAACGCCGGTAACTTGCGCCGAATAATTTATTTCTATCTGCGGCAAGTTTGCAGCCAAATTTAAATCTGCGGCAATTGACTGGGGTTCTGTTTGAGGATGTTCCACGGGATGCTGATTTTTTTTAGCGGGGTGGCCGCCTTTACCTTGCTGTTTGATTTTTTTTGCTTGTGTGTTTGCGGTTTGGGCAGGGACTGTTTCCTGCGCCTGAAGTGTATTTACTTCCGCAGCAGTAGTTTTTGCTTGCGCAGAGCGTTTTTTGGCGTTATTTTTAGCGCCGCGGCCAGCCTGCTGATTTTTCCCTTCGGTTTGCGCAGGAGTGGCAGAGTCGTTGTTTTGCGAGTGATCTTGAGAAGCTTGCGCTGTGGCAAAAAGATCGGTATTTTGCATAAGTTGTATAATTTGGAAGCGCATAATAAAAAGGTTGCGCCGCGGGGCCGTTTAGCTGGTATGGCAAAGGCGTGCGGCAAGAGAAAAAGGTAAGCGCTTCCGCTCCTTCTAGCGTCGGGCAAATAGTTACGACGCTGTAATGAAATAAAGGCGTGAAATTAACATTTAAATATCAGTGAACTGCAATGGTATTGCATATCATATAGCTCTGAACATGTTCATCGGCAAGGAGGTGTTATTCAGATATATTTAATAATCGGCGCATATGCGCATTTGCGGCAATCCGCAATATATAGTTACATCCTAAAACTATCTATTAGGGTTACGTGCGGATGATTCATCCCTGCGCGCCATGCCCGATACTCTTCGGAACCGCGGTGTTTTACAACTGCTGTCTATGGCGCAGCGCCGCAGAAGAGTTTGATCCATAAAAAGAAATCTGAATATTCATGTTTCTCAAAAACCGGTAACAATGAAACAATACACGCCAATGCTGCCAGAAACATTGGTTTCATACAAAACTTGCTTATTATTCAGTCGTATTTGCAAATTGCTGGACAGAAAACCCACAATACATGTTATTGCCCGGAAGGGCGCTTTCTCACAGACTGGCGATATACATGCGCAATTCGCTGCAAGCCGGTAAATGCGGTGGCAGCGGCAAGAACCAGTAAAACCCAAACCAGCCAAGAATCTGCGCCTATAAGCAGACCTGCCCCAAGTAAAAGAACTCGTTCCGGTCTTTCCATCAGACCGACTTTACAGTCTAAACCCAACCCTTCGGCGCGCGCGCGAGTATAACTTACAATGAGCGAAAGCAACGCCGCGGAATACGCTAGAATAATGAGTAATAACGCAGATGAACCTGCATGTTCAAACAGTGTGATATGTACAATCACGCCTAGTAAAACTGCGCCTTCAGCATAACGATCGAGCGTTGAATCTAAAAAGGCGCCAAATAGCGACGTTTGTTGTTGTACACGGGCCATTGCGCCGTCAAACATATCAAAAACGCCGGCGAACAAGATGAGCGCCCCGCCAATACGCAGGGGACCAAAAGCAAGTTCTATGGCCGCCACAACATTCAGCAGCATCCCTATTCCGGAAACCATATTGGGGGTTATACCCAAATGAGAAATGGGACGAATTATTTTTTCTGCGAAAGAACGCGCCTGCTTTTGTATTTTCGGGCCAAACATGCTATCCCTCAATCTTGATCATTCTTATTCTACAACATTTTCATCGAAAGCGGAAATATCCCATCCAGTTGTCTGCGTTAAAGGAATAATAGCCGGAGAAATCAGGAACTTTGGCTCAATTTTATTTTCCTCTTTTTTTTGTTCTATCAAAAGTTTTCGCAGATATATCCGTTCTTTTTTATGTTCAACGCTTTCATGGTATACATTTTCAATGGTATCGGCGATAATACTCCAATCAAATGCCTTTACCCGCTCTTTGCCGTTGGCAATAATCTGCGCTCGTTTTTCTGGGTGGTCTAGCAGATCGTTAATGGCCCACGCCAGCCGCTCATGGTCTTTTGGTGGGGTGAGCAAGCCATATTTTTCGCCGGTAATGACCGAATGATATCCGGGAATATCTGAAGCTACTACGGCGGCTCCGCTGGCCATTGCTTCTAAAAGCGTATAACCTTGGCTTTCATTGCCGGTGTTTGGCGCGCAATATATGGCTGCGCTGGCATAATACGCCGGTTTTAATTGTTCTTCTATATAGCCGGTGAACTCCACATTATCCCAGCCTTTTTTTTCAACATAGCGCTGATATTGCTGCAACTGAGATCCATCGCCTACAATAACGATCCGCGGTATGGGGCGATTGTGGATACGCGCGCTTTGTATAATCAGCGGAATTGCTTGCAGCAGATAACGCAGCCCTTTTCGCGGCTCTAGCCTTGCCAAAAATAATATAACGGGAGCGTCTCCGCGGTATTTTTCTAAAGGACGCGCATTTTCTTCATACCAGCGCAGGCTTAACCCATTTGGTATAATATGAAAATCTCCGTCAAAATACGCCGCGATATGTTCGCGCGCCGCTTCGGAAACGGCGATAAGGCTATCGATTTTGTGAAAAGTTTTTTGCAGAAACGGGCTTGCCATAGCATAGGCCATGCGCGCGCCGGATGCTTTTTGGGTGGTAGAAGCGTGAAATGTGGCCACCGAAGCAGTTTTATACTCATTTACAATACGCACTGCGGCAAACGACAGGGTAGAGGCAAATGGCTCGTGCACATGCACCACATCAAATCGCTCTTGCAGTAATATACGCCGCAACGCGCCACGGAGATCCGGCGAAACACTTACCCGCGCCACGGAGCCGTTAATATGCAGCGGCGCTACCCAGCCGAATTTATATATACCAAATTCTACTTCGTGATTGGCCGGCCCGGATAGCGCTGTTAAAATACGAACAGTATGCCCGCGCGCGCGCATTTCTTGGGCAAGCCGTTCAATATGTGATTTTACGCCGCCCGGATAACTCCAATCATACGGAGAAACTAATCCAATTTTCATCTTAAAAACAGCCCGTTCTTTCCCATCATTAAAGGCGCGGCGCGATTTTTATACCCCACGCCCGCTGTGATTGGCGCTGTACATATCATGCCCATGCATTGATCATGCAATAATTGCTCCGGCTTTGGCAACAAATAATACCTGTATGTTTTACAATAACATAACTTATAAGCGCCGATATAACTATAACGTATCTATTTTAACGCAATATTATCGATTTCAGGATCAATCGTTCAGCGCTGCATCCCTAACGGCTGCTCTGTTTGAAACAGTTGATCCGCAAAAACAGCAACCCACTGCTCCGGCGCCTTTGCGATCTCTTTTTCCATACATTGAATAATAGGCTGTAGTGCTTGGCGCACTGCTTCCGGACTTTTTGTTTGCGGCGCCACTGATTGACTGACTGAAATAATCCTTCCTTCATATGAAAAAAAGTTTTTTCGGAATCCTCGTAACAGCACAATCGGCGCCCCGGATGTTCGCGCAAGGTGAATGACTCCGGCGGGAATGTTGGTTTTGCAGCCAAACAGCTCGGTTTCTATGCCGGTTCCCCCAATATCGCGGTCTATCGCCAGCAAAACCGCGCCACCGATGCGCAATGTTTTGAGCATGGCGCGCAAAGTTTCCGGGTCGTTAAACGGCAAAAATTGTATTCCGCAGCGCGCGCGTTCGCCATTTACTAATAAAAACGCTTCAGTTGGCGCAAAAGGTTCAACTGGGGTTACAATAGGGCAATCGCATAACTGCCGCATTACATATTTTGCCTGCTCAAACGCGCTATGGTGAAATGTTACCAAAATAACGCCTTTTTGCGCCGCCAGCGCAGTGTCTAATATCTCTTTTCCTAAAATGGGGAAACGTTTTGGCAGTTCCGGATTATCCAGCTTCATCGGCGCAAACAGATCAGCATAATTTAACAGCAGCTCCACAAACGCTTTGCGCTCTGCCACACGCAGCTTCTGCGAATGCTGCGCCAGTTCTGGTATATGCGCAAGGTTTGCGCGGACCTTGTTTCGCATGGCCGGTGAAACTGCCCATAATATATATCCCGCCGCCGCAGCGGCAACATACCTTATGCGGCGAGGAATAAGCGGCAGCAATTTAAATCCGATAGCGTATAATTTCGTTTTATTCAAGGCGCTGCTTCACTTTCTTTGGCGTGATACTTCAGCTTCGTGTTTGATAATTTCACTTTCCGGCCAAAACTGGCGGAACATATACCATTGTGTGGGGTTTTCTTGAATAACTTGCTCCAAGTTGGTATACATTGCTTGGGTGGCGTCTATAGCGTCTTGTTGGTCGCTGCCCGATTTTTCAATAAATATCGGATCAAAAACTTCGGCTTTATAGGTATCGGGGGTAATGTAAGATATATATCCCGAAACAATGGCAGATCCGGTTTTGGCGGCAATGGCGCCTAAACCGCGCGGCACATACGCGGTATGATTAAAAAATGAAATGGGTATGCCTTCGGTTGGCGCCACTGGGCGATCGATGGGTGTGGCAATAATTTCTCCCGCGCGCAGTAAGCGCAGCATTTCGCGCAGCGCGCCGTTGGTGAATATCAGCAGTATACCCATATCTTTTCGTTGCTGCTGCACCAATTCATTTAATTTTTTATCGGGCAGCTGCTCGGCGATGGCGTATAACGGGTGGAGTTTTGCCAGCAATGTTCCTGCGATATCCCAGTTGCCAAAATGCGCCGTCGCAATAAAAACGCCTTTGCCCAATGCGTGCGCTGCAAGCACGCGCCTGTCGGGGCTAGTATCGTCGTTGGAGATATTTATGGTGTGGTCGAAATAATATGTTGGCGGATGATTTGTGATATCAAATAAATCCGCTACATAATGCCCGTAATTTCGCCACGAAAGCCGCGCGTATTGGCGAACTTTGGGGTGGGTTTTCGGAAGATCCAGCACGACGCTCATATTTTTTTCGGTTGCAATTCGTTTTTCGCGCCATACCCAATATACCAGCTCGGTGATTGCGCCGCCGATAAACCAGCGAACGCGCCGCGGTGTTACGCCAGCTATTCGCTGAGCAAACACCATAAGCCAATAGAGCATAAAAACAACGCCTCTGTTCTGCTGAAATAAAAATATGTGTTCAGGTTTTTCTATATCGGAATACTATAACGTTTCAGATATTATTCCGTCACTTTTTCTGAGGCTATCATATCATATTTGTCGAATAGCACTGGCCGGTAACAGGCATTCCGAGGTGGTTTATTTGAAAACTATATTGCTGAAGTGAGGCAATTGCGGCCAGATACATCTTCGGGCAATCTTTATGACTGCCCTTTTGCGGTGATTGGCCATTTTTGAAGGGCTTTTGTCTCTCATACATATGTCACATGGTATTTGTGTCAGTCTATTGCGCCGGAACATCTATATAATCAATGAAAGTCGATGTTCCGGGGAATTTGTCATTACTAATCGGCCAATATGAATGCCCATTCACTATTTGTCCCCATTCGCCACCATTTGCTAAACCAAATGGCGCGCTTGTTCCCGAAGGTATTCGCACTAAATATAGCGGCGCAGTTACTGAATTGACGCCTTCACAAGCAACATACGGACGATCTAAAGCTATTCCTGGCCGGTAACATTGTGGCCCCCATGGATCGATAACTTTGCCTGTGACAATGTTATACAGAGAAAGTTTAAAGTATTGTCCCAAGTCTATTGCAGTATCCCACACAAGATAATTGCCGTTCAACGCCACATTCAAACTGGGTGTGACGGGAAGCTGCACAGGCGCCGGTTGATCGAGATTCCATAACCAAGCTGTCATTGTCTGTGGTCCAGATACTTTCCAGAAGAATAGCATATTTCCCGAAAGTTGCATCGCTTGGAACAAATATGAACCGGATGAATCCATGACTGTTGTTATTTCGCTTGTAAGGTCATACTTGCGCAATTGCGGACCGTTTGGTGTTGAAATTGCATATACCACTATTTTGCCATTCGTGGTTAAACCACCCATTGGAGCATTAAACTGCTCTTTCGCTGCGCTGTCGATAAGAATTTTTTGATTTGTTGCAACATTCGTTGCCCACAACTCCCAGTATAGGCTGTTGGAAGTATAATCAATGTAAATAATCCAGTCGTTATTTCCTTCAGCCCATCCAAATCCGCGATCTTCGCCATCCGGCGCTGGCGTTGCTGTGGCAATAGTATGTATTTTTTGATCGGTGAAATTATAAAAATATACTGATTTGTAGGCGCTTTGATTGGTAGGAGTAACACCATTCCAACTGCCAAATAAAATAATACCATCTGGTGTTACTTTGATAGGATCTCGAGCATAGAAATTTCCTAAATTAATTTGCGAAATCTTTCCTATTGTTGGCGCTCCCGGCAATGAAGAGCTAAGACTGGGATCCAGAACAGCCAAAGGCGCCGGTGTTGGTGTGTTCGTTGGGATGCTGCTGGTTGCTGTCGGCGCGCTGTTAGCTATTGTTGGGATACTACCGGTTGCAATTGGAGACGATGTTTGTGTGGCAGATCCTCCGGAATCGCATGCAGTTACGATCAGGCTGAGAAAGCACACCAGAACAATCATCCATTTGGCATAATTATTAGCGCGAATTCGCATATATGGAACCTCTCTTATTATATTTTTTCTATGATGCTATTTGTTTTATTCTTTTCTATCTACAATGCTTCTCCCATAGGGAGAAGCATGAATTTGCTCTTTTTCTTCATAATATGAAGAAAATATTCATTATTTAATAGATAACAAAAGCGCCACTAGATGCTGTTAGTTCGGCTTGCCAGAGATTTTTGCTAGAATTGTTGCCATATATTTCATAGTGATCTCCGGCTATTAAATAGCCATCTTGGTAGGAAGCAGTATCTGTAACATAAAATCCACTATAATTGTAACCATATTCCATAATGACGTGATCCAATGGGTTTTCTCCGCCAGTAAACCCTTGCCACCATGAAAAATAATCGGCGTTGCCTCGAATAATTGTGGGATGTTTATCATGCGAGTTATCGTATTGCAAATCATTTTCCCAAGTAGATTCATCCGTAGAAGCATATGGTTTTGCCGCATAATAATTGTAGGGACCCCCCCAACTATTAATAGTGTTATCCATACCAGTCGCTTGATTATAGATACTTGCATATTCACCGGTTAAAAGGGATCCGGACCAGTTAAATGTTTGCACACCCTTACCATTACCAAGCGAATATTCTGCCAACCAAGCCATAAATCCCCAATCACCGCTGTAATAAATATATCCCTGCCCAGTTGTTCCATAATAACTGTTATACCAATTATTATTTTCGTGATCGACAGGAACAACCACATCACTATAAGTATCACTGGTTACAGCTGAACCATTCCAATGCAGCAAAACAGCTGTGCTGGAGCCTGGACCACACCAATTTGGCTGATTGAACCATGTACCATAACTACCAAGGATAGAATAGTGATAGGATGGCTCTTGGATATACGTGCCAGAGCCACTGCCACTTACAGCGCCAGCGCCGCCATATGGGGGACCAGAAGGGCAGATAGTGTATGGTTGAGAACTAAGTTTCGATGGAGCATTTAAGCGATTGACGATTT
>JAKAOI010000042.1 GCA_021812265.1 Chloroflexota bacterium
CCGATCTACCTGCAAAATGATGGCTCCGCTACCCATAATTTAACCATAAATTATAATTTTCACTTGCCAAATTTTCCTAATAACCCTACGCCACAGCAAATTAGCAATGTTCTGTATAACGCAACTGGTTTGAATTACTACGCCGAATACCGGCGAATTTATACGGCGCCAAACTCAACATTTATCAGCTCAACTGGTTTTTCTGATCCTAATATTTATGATGCGCCAAACTCTGTTCAGCCGCAGATATATACACCGAATACCAGTGATGTTCCTAACCATACCATTTTTGGTGGCTATTATTTGTATGAGTGGAATACAAACGCTAATGGACAATTAACTTTTACGCCGGCAACAGGTGTCCTTAACCCAACACTCAGTTGGAACGCTCAGGGGGTTATTCTAAATGGAGTGTATTATCTTAATTTGCAGCCGCAATCGGGGATGCCAACAAGTTATTCCGTTACTATCAATCCTCCATCCTGTTCCAGTAATAAAACACCGGAGCATTTTTCTGGGTCTTTAACTACCGCCATTACTTTAACCATGCAGACACCAGGCTGCTAAAGAATAAAATATCTTTGGCGGAAATGATTTTTAAAATAAGATATGATATATATATATCAGAGTTTTGTCTGTTAACGCTTAACTATCCTCTTTTTAGATATAGAGATTGGCAGTTTTCATAAGCGCATCACGTTTCCCAAGCCGCAAAATGGCGATTATCATATGATCGGCTTGAGGTGGTCTATGGGTAATTTTCAAAAGGATAGGGAACATATAATTTCCCAAAACGCATATCATGTCTGACGATAATTTAATGAAATCGCTTACCGACGCTAAAGCTATTATTACCAACAGTCATATTGTATATACATCCGGCCGGCATGGTTCGGATTATTTTAATAAAGACGCGCTCTATGTAAATCCAAAACTTATGAATGCGCTGACGTATCGCATGGCTAAACCTTTTCACGATAAAACAATTGATGTTGTAGCCGGACCCACTATTGGCGGTGTAATTCTCAGCCAATGGGTTGCTTGGCATGTAAGTCCGAGAGTAAAGTCATTTACTGCTGCGGTGTTTGCTGAAGAAGAGATGGTAAATAATGAAAAAGTTCGGATATTTAAACGCGGATACGACGCATATATCCCTAATAAAAATGTGTTGATTGTTGAAGATGTGCTGAATACAGGCGGATCTATCAAAAAAGTTGTTGAAGCAGTTACTGCATTAGGCGGAAATATTGTCGGGGCAACCGTTATATGTAATCGCGGGGGCGTAACCGCACAAGAAATCGGTGTTGATCGGCTATTCGAATTGGTTACGGTTTCAATGGAATCTTGGCCTGAGGAATCGTGTCCATTATGCGAAAAAAATATACCAATTGAGACTTCAGTCGGCAAAGGCGCCGCATTTTTAACCCGTAAAGGGATATCTTACTGAGGTGTTGACAATGCCTTCACAAAACCAAAGCGTTCACTCAACGCAGCGTGAGCATATTTGTTTTGTTGAATTTGCGCTCGAAATTCTGGGCAGTAAATGGACCATTTTGCTTATCCACGAGATGATGAACGGCCCAAAGCGGTTTACTGAGTTGCGGAAGGCTATTCCCGAAGCCAGCGCAAAAATTCTTACGTTGCGTTTACGAGAGATGGAGGACGCGCACATACTTACACGGCGCTGTTTTGCTGAAACACCGCCGCATGTTGAATATACTCTTACTGAAAGTGGTCTTGCTCTAAAAAGTGTTATTGAACAGTTAAGGTATTGGGGCGAGGAATTTTCGCACATACATAATTAACAAACTAACCGCTCACTGTTATGCCGTTCATGTACGATCCTTCATATGTGCGCATCGTAATCCCTGCTTGTAAACAGGCAGATATGAAGGAATTTGGCGGCGTGTCGCTGCGCTCTTGAATCATGCGCAGCAATGTTTGCTTTGCCAAGAACAACGGTGTTTGTGCGCGTTTCAGCGTTGCGCGATCTGGCGTTTCGGTGACGGTCATTTCCGTATCTACACGCTTTATTGTATCTTTGAGCGGCACAGAAGGAAATACTGCGCATTCAGGCTGCTTCATGAATATAGAGCAGCCGGTGTTTAGTAACTCTTGCGGCATCTGTGCGCGAAATATGTCATGCGCGCAGATATGCTCTCCTATGGCCGTTTGAAACACAGGAAGTGAAGCAAAGGAGTATAATTGCTCAATAAAAGTTGTCCCAGCAATTTCAAAAATATGCGCAGTATTTCCATTGTTTGCCGCTAATGTATGTATAACGGTTTGGCAATATTGCGCCGAGACAGCGCAGAAAATTCTGCCATTGGGAATACGCTCCATAAACAGGGCGTATGCTTTTTGCAGAAGCCCTGCCACTCGTTCAGGGCAGACATCTGCTTCATATATCATGAATACAACATCCATTGAAAAGTTCCGTTTTAGAATTTTGGCGGCTAGAATATTGCAGCCCACATTCCCTAGAGATTGTTTTTCCCTAAGAATTCCGCTTATATTTGCTACTGCCACATATCCAGCGTCGATTGCTTTGCAGCGCGTGGGATATCTTTATATCTAGCTCCGGCAATATTCGCCGCAAAATGCAGAATTGAGCAATGCTGCTGCACAATAAGGAGTGTAACAGCAAAATAGCCGCAGGAGTTAGTGACGTAACCGGCCGCTATCCATATAAAATCGGAAGTGGCAGAAGATGCTAAAGCATCTTACCACCATTCCGAAGTGTGATGATTATAAGATTGACCGTTTCTCGCAAACGGCTTCTGTTAAGAAGTCTTGCGCGCTACTCCGGCGCTGCTGGGCTGTTTAATATGAGCAAATATCATTCTGCCGGCAGCAGTTTGCAGTACGCGAGTAACCGTAACTTCTACATCGGCGTTTAAAAATGTTTTGCCGCCATCTACAACAATCATTGTTCCATCCGGTAAATAAGCAACACCCTGATTAAATTCTTTTCCTTCCTGAATCACTCTTACTTCCATGTCTTCACCGGGAAGGAGCGCCGGTTTTACCGAATTAGCCAAATCATTAATATTCAGCACTTTAACGCCCTGAAATTCTGCCACTTTGTTTAAATTATAATCATTGGTTATAATTGGGGTATTTAATTGCCGGGCTAATTTTACCAACTTTGCGTCTACTTCATGGATATTGTCATAATCAGTATCAGCAATTTCAATATGAACAGATTCCTCTTTCTGAAGTCCATTCAAAATATCCAAACCCCGCCTGCCGCGGTTCCTGCGCAGTGAATCGGCTGAGTCGGCGATGCGCTGCAATTCTTCCAGCACAAACCTCGGGGCTACCAATGTGCCCATAATAAATCCCGTGCGGCTGATTTCTGCAATACGCCCATCAATAATTGCGCTGGTGTCCAGCAAAATTTTAGGCTCTGTAACATGTTCGGCGGCAGGAATCGCTTCTTTTTTGCCGCGTTTTCTTGCAGACGTCTTTTCTTCACCGTCTAATTCTGTCTCGGCTTGTCTATCACGATGGCGGAATATTGAGCCAAGAATGCGTTGAATATCATTGCGCCGTAAAACACTTACTGCAACGCCAAGGTACCCGAAGATGACAGCGGCAAGAGATGGCAGCCAGTAATTGAGGTGCCAAAACTGTACTTGTGATAGTGGAAATGTTAGCAGAACTGCCAGTAATAGACCAATAAACAACCCACCGGAAGCGGCAATAATATCGAATGTATGGGCTTTGGTTAACTGTTTAAGAATTGTTCGAATAAGACCGGCAATGATATATGGAGCAATAAGAACACCTGCGCCGATAGCAATAGCCCACGGCCATGTAATTGTCATACCTGCAATGGGCGGAAATGTATCTGCTCGCGCCAATAACGCCGTTACGGTTCCGGCGGCTACCGCCGCTCCTGCTCCTATAACCTGTAATATTCGTTTACCCATATGGAAAATCCTCCAAAAATAGTTATTATGTATTAAGACAAAATAAAAGAATGTTTGCTCTCAAAATGATCCCTAAAGTACTATTGGGCCATCCTTACTAGTGTACCATAAAACGCATCATAGGCGCCGCTGATTAGTACATTTTCTGTCATTTTTTTGTAATTTCACCACCTATTCCAAGCTAAAATCCTTTACTGAACAATATTATATATACTATATCCTGTGATTGCTCAGCGTGGGCGTATTGCAAGATATATTGAAAATAAGCCAATTCGCTGTGTTGCAGTTTAGCGCGATTGTGACGCTCCAAGCGCAATTTCTATGGCGTCGGCAATTTTTTCCGCTTTATGGATGCGCATTTCAGGATATACAAACGCGCCAAATTGCCCAGCCGGTATAACACATTCCGTAAAACCGAGCCGAGCCGCCTCTTTTATGCGTATATCTGCGTTAGTAATTGGCCGAAGCTCGCCGCCAAGCCCTACTTCGCCAAATAACGCAATATTAGGGCCAATCTGGCGATCTAGCGCGCTGGACGCAATGGCTGCGGCAATGGCTGTGTCGCATGCGGTTTCTTCCAGTTCTATACCTCCGGCAATATTTACATATATATCGTGCTGATGAAGACGCAAGCCCATTCGCTTCGATAAAATTGCAATAAGCATAACCACACGTGTATGGTCGATTCCCATAGCTGTTCGTGTTGGTGAGCCATAAGCTGAAGTTGACGCCAGCGCCTGTATTTCTATAAGAAGCGGCCGTGATCCTTCAATACAGCAAGTAATTGCCGAACCAGCTACATGCATTCCTTTAGCGGATAAGAAAATGTTGCTGGGGTCTTCCACTTCCATTAACCCCGATGCCTGCATTTCAAAAACACCTAAATCAATTTGTCCGAAGCGATTTTTAACCGAACGCAGCAACCGGTGATTTTGAAAACGTGATCCTTCCAAATACAGCACAACATCTACCATATGTTCCAGCGCTCTGGGGCCGGCGACAAGGCCGTCTTTTGTAACATGCCCGATCAGGATGACGGCAATATTGGAGTCCTTTGCCAGCCGCATCAATTTCAGGCCGCATTCCCGAACTTGACTGATAGACCCAGGCGCAGATTGCTGTGAATCCGTCAAAATAGTTTGAATAGAATCTACAATAAGTAACGGCGGCTTTGTTGTTTCAGCTAAATCAATTATTGATTCCACTGAAGTTAAGGAAGCAACCTTAATTGTAGCGCCGGTTATGCCGAGCCGGTCGGCGCGAATTTTAATCTGCTCACGCGATTCTTCCGCGGAAACATATAAAACAGGTTGAGATGGCGCGCCGATTTTTGCCGCAATTTGCAGCAACAGCGTCGATTTGCCGATTCCTGGTTCGCCGCCCAGTAAAATAATAGATCCTTGGGTTATGCCGCCGCCTAAAGCGCGATCGGCTTCTTGTATTCCACAAGAAATTTTTGCCCCGAAATCTGATCGTATTTCACTTAAGAGGGAAACAGTTTCGGCAGTTGTGGTTTTGCGTGTGGCAGCGCTGTTTGATTGTGGCTTCGCTTCAATTTGGTCTAAACTATTCCAAGCGCCGCATTCATGGCATCTTCCGCCAAATTTTGCGGATTGCGCGCCGCATTCACGGCATACATAAAGCAAATATGATTTAGGCATCGCTAATTAGCCGCTTCATAAAAAATAAGAAGGTTCTCGGAATCAACCCAAACAACCTAAACTGCCGCAAAGGTAAGGCGCAAAACAATTATGTACAGATTGCGCCCCGCCTTGCCACAGTTTAGGATTTTTACTGACGCTTTTGCTTAGGTGAAACTGCAGTCAACAGGTTAAGCGTCTCCACTAGACAAAGATTCAGGCGGCAAAGCGTCAACCTCGGTAATCGGTTCAAACACCAGCGCGTCATCTCTTAAGAATAAGTGAATTTGCTTATACCCACGGAAACTTCCGCGTAATATTGATTCAGCTAAAGGATCTTCAACCAGATTCTGTATGGTTCGGCGCAGCGGCCGGGCGCCATATTGCGGATCGAAGCCTTTTTGCACCAGAAACTCTTTTGCTTCATCGGTTACCTGAAGAACAAAATCTTGATCTTTCAACTGTTGAATGACGCGGTTCAGCAACAAATCAACAATATTCATCATATCATCCATTGTCAGCTGATGGAACACGACAGTGGAGTCGATACGATTTAAGAATTCAGGTTTAAATGTTTTCTTTAATTCATCGGTAACGCGGTCTTTCATGGCGTCGTAATCGGCTTGAATTTTGGTGTTATTCTGGCCGTGCACAAAAGAGATTGCGCCGCGGTTCATTTGCGTTGCGCCGACGTTAGACGTCATTATAATAATGGTATTTCGGAAATCGACAACGCGGCCTTTGGCGTCAGTCAGCTTACCATCTTCGAGAATTTGCAGCAGCATGTTAAAAACATCCGGATGCGCTTTCTCAATTTCATCCAGCAAAATGACTGAATAGCTTTTACGCCGCACGGCTTCCGTCAGTTGGCCGCCATCTTCATAACCGACATATCCCGGAGGCGCGCCAACTAATCTTGCGGCGGCGTGCCGCTCCATAAATTCCGACATATCGATTTTAATCAGCGACTCTTCGCTGCCAAACATAAATTCAGCCAAGGCTTTTGCCAATTCGGTTTTACCGACACCGGTCGGCCCCATAAACATGAACGAGCCAATTGGCCGTTTCACATCTTTAATACCGGCGCGCGCTCTGCGGACCGCTTTGCTGACGGTTTCAATCGCGTCATTTTGACCGATAACGCGATTATGCAACGCCGTTTCCATACCAAGCAGTCGGGTTGATTCATCTTGATCGACGGCTTTTACAGGGATACCGGTCCACATAGAAACGATGGCGGCGATATCTTCGGCGTTAACTACCGGAGTGTCTTTATCTTGATCTCGCTGCCAACCGGTTTCCAGTTGGTTGATATGTGTTCGCAGCACAATTTCGCGTTCCCGCGCTTTTGCTGCGTTTTCATAGTCACCGGATTTAATTGCGTCTTCTTTATTGCGCAAAACGGTTTCCAGCGCTTTCATTTTTTCCTTCAGTGTTAAAGGAGCTGATGAAAACTGCATTCTAACGCGGCTGGAGGCTTCGTCAACCAGATCGATGGCCTTATCTGGCAAAGATCGATCGGTGATATATCTATTTGAGAGAATAACCGACGCTTTTAACGCTTCATCGCTGATTTTCAAGCGGTGATGCTGTTCATAGCGTTCGCGCAGCCCTTTAAGAATTTCAATGCTTTCATCTACAGTGGGTTCCCGAACAATCACCTCTTGGAATCTGCGTTGCAACGCAACATCCCGTTCAATATATTTTCGGTATTCATCCAGCGTAGTGGCGCCAATGCATTGGAGTTCGCCTCTGGCAAGCGATGGTTTCAGAATATTAGCGGCGTCTACGGCTCCTTCAGCGGCGCCGGCCCCAACAAGCGTATGTACTTCATCAATGAAGATGATGCAATCTCCGCTGTTGCGAATTTCCTCAATAATCTTTTTCAATCGCTCTTCAAATTCTCCGCGATATTTGGTGCCGGCAACCAAAGATCCGACATCCAGCGTGACCAAGCGTTTATTTGCAATAGTTTCCGGCACATTTCCTTGGATAATGCGCTGGGCAAGGCCTTCAACAATTGCGGTTTTGCCAACACCCGGCTCGCCGATGAGCGCTGGATTATTTTTGGTGCGGCGGGACAATATCTGAATTACACGCTCAATTTCCTGGTCGCGGCCGATTACCGGGTCGAGTTTGCCAATGCGGGCAGCCGCCGTAAGGTCGGTTCCCATCGAATCGATAGTCGGTGTTTTGGTGTGGCGCTCTTCTTTAGCGCTGCGAGGTGTTTCGCCTTTATTAGCCTGTAAAATTTGAATTGTTGTGGTGCGAACCTTTTCGAGGTTTACTCCCAAACTTTCCAGCACTCCGGCGGCGATTCCCTCCCCTTCGCGAACTAGGCCGAGCAGTAAATGTTCTGTGCCTACATAATGGTGACTAAGCCTGCGAGCTTCATCTACAGCCAGTTCAATGACTTTTTTGGCGCGTGGTGTTAATCCAATTT
Source organism: Chloroflexota bacterium (assembly GCA_021812265.1). Taxonomy (GTDB): domain Bacteria; phylum Chloroflexota; class Ktedonobacteria; order Ktedonobacterales; family JACDGC01; genus JAJYBV01. The sequence continues at coordinate 8,019 of JAKAOI010000042.1, forward strand.
CACCCACAACCAGTCGATCGCCCCTGCCAATGATAAACTCAACTGCGCTTCGTACCTTATTTAGCTCAACACCCAAGGTGTTGAGCACTTGCGCAGCAACGCTTTCCCCTTCCCGCACAAGGCCCAAAAGCAAATGTTCCGTGCCAATGTAGTTATGATTAAAGCGTTGCGCTTCCTCTTGCGCAAGTGTTAAAACTTTTCTTGCGCGGTCTGTAAATTTCGTAAAACGATCTTCGTTACCCACCTGTTGTAGTCCCCCTTTCAAGGCTGAGGGAGGATCAGGCTCACTGTCCACCCAGGTTAAACGAGATTGGGTTTGGATATTGGAGAAAATATTGATATCATTTCCATCCATTTACCCCTGGCTAATGTGTCAGTTACACATTTTAAAAATCCATTGCTAACAGTGTATCACAATATAGGCGCCTATTAACAAGAAGCTATCTGCCAACCGCCTATAAATTAGTATGCTTTAATTTTAACGCATTTTCAATGCTAAACACAATAATTTTACTAATTTTGCAGTTTGTTTTCTGCTATAAATAAAAATCCGGAATGTTTGCCGTCATAAAGCAAACGTTCCGGATTCCTGCGTTTCTACATAAAAAACGTCATTTACTCATCGTATGGTTCCATAACACCGTAAATTAAGGCATTATTCGACCGATCTACATCAGGCAGGTATTCAGGCTCTCTTTCTTCGATCGACTGCTTTTGTCTTTGCAAAAAGCCCGTCCCTGCCGGAATCAATTTGCCGATGATGACATTTTCTTTTAACCCTACGAGATGATCTATTGCTCCGGAGATTGACGCCTCGGTCAATACCCTTGTTGTTTCTTGGAATGACGCCGCGGAAAGGAAGCTTTCCGTGTTCAGCGAGGCTTTGGTTACCCCCAGCAGAACGGTTTGCGCTGTGGCAGGCTCTCCGCCCTCGGCTATCACCCGATTATTTGTTTCAACAAAAGTAAACCGATCCTCCAAATCGCCCGGCAGCAAATCTGTGTCTCCGGGATCATCAATGCGTACTCTGCGAAGCATTTGACGCACAATAATCTCGATATGCTTATCATTGATTTGCACACCGGTTGTTCGATAGACTTTCTGCACTTCACTTACTAAGAATATATGCACCGCGTCTCTTCCGGAAATACGTAACACATCCTGAGGATCTACCAACCCTTTGGTCAGCTCTTGTCCTGCGTGAATATGCGCGCCGTTTGCCAGCGTTGTTTTCGTTGCCGGATCATTTGCAATTGCCAGGCCGGGCAGAATATCATATGTTTTTTCATCGCGCTGTTCAAAGCGAATGGAAACTTTACTGGCGGAGTTTATGAACAACTGACCGCTGACGCGCGCCAAAACTTCTGCGCCGTTTGGAGCACTGGCAATCAATTGATCTTTGTGTACAAACTGATCGTCAGTAACCGCCACTGCGGCGTTTGCCGGCAACAGATATTCATCAAACAGATTCTGCACATTCAAGATTTTGATATGGCGCATGCCTTGTTCATCTATAACCAATTCCAGTTCGCCGTCAATTTCGCTAATAATTGCTTTATCTTTCGGCACACGCGCTTCAAACAATTCTTCTACACGTGGAAGACCCTGAGTAATATCTTCTTGCGCGCCGGCAATACCGCCGGTGTGGAAAGTTCGCATAGTCAGCTGTGTGCCGGGTTCGCCGATGGACTGCGCCGCAATAATTCCAACTGCGTCGCCGATTTCGGCTAACTTGCCGTTGGCCAAATTACGCCCATAGCACATTCGGCAGATGCCGTGTGTGGCTTGACATTGCAAGACCGAGCGCACATATACTTCTGTAACGCCGGAGCCGACAATTGCAGCAATACTTTTTTCATCCAGCTCTGTGCCCGAGGCAAACGTAACACCGGAGGGCAATTCGATATCCGCCGCCAATATGCGTCCCGTCAATCGGTTGCGCATGGGGGTTTGCATTGCGTCGCTATCGGCTTTAGTAATATAAATGCCTTCTTTTGTGCCGCAATCTTCCAAATTCACAATGACATCTTGCGCCACATCGATTAACCGCCGGGTGAGATAGCCCGATTCAGCAGTTCGCAGCGCGGTATCGGCAAGCCCTTTTCGGGCGCCGTGGCTGCTGATGAAATATTCAATAACAGTAAGTCCCTGACGGAAGTTGCCGCGAATCGGCACATCAATAATGCGCCCCGAAGGGTCAGCCATCAAGCCGCGCATTCCAGACAACTGCCGAATTTGCTGCAATTTCGCTTTTGTGGCGCCGGAATCGGAAATTGTGGCAATTGACCCAAACGGATCGAGCACTTTTTTCAC
>JAKAOI010000043.1 GCA_021812265.1 Chloroflexota bacterium
TGTCTTGCCACGCAGATTGCTGAGTAGATAAATTCGTCTGATCTTGTTGAATTTGCGTCATCGGCAAACTGAACATAGTCAATAATTGGTTAATAATCGCGCCGGAATTCATGCCGCTTACCAAACAGTAAAATTGCATCGGAGGAGCAAGCGCAGACTGTCCTAACTGCGATGAAGACGAAGATGAAGATGTCGAGCCAGTTGAACCGGAAGAAGTTCCAGTTGTAGAAGAGCTTCCGGTTGTTCCAGATGAACTCGATGAAATTGGTGTACTCATGATTGCATAATTCTCCCTTCGGAATTAAAAAGATCAACTTGGCAGCCATGCCTCCCAGCAATCGAAAGGCGCTGATCTGTTATGTTTGAAACGAGTTCAAGCACTCTTCCGATTATCGATCCCTTGATATAATGATCGGCCGCGCGCCGGCAGATTTAACGGGTTGGGTTTGCGTTTGCGTCGGCAGCGCCGCGCTGTTTTCTTCCGCAGATAAAGCTTTATCAAGCAGCGCTTGCAAATCTCTGTGCTGCCCATTGCGATCTTGATTTTGCGGGCGCGGAGACAGTCGGGCAGGCGCGCGGAATGAACCTGCAAGATGATTTTCATTCGAAATATCATCTAACAATTCCTGCCTGACAATAACAACATCAGGAGGAGCTTCAATACCCAGCTTTACCCGCTCCCCTTCTACAGCAAGCACATAGATTTTGATAACGCCGTTTAAAACAATAGCTTCACTGGCTTTTCTTCGTAATACGAGCATGTCACGCTCCTTTTTCCCTCATAAAAGGGATATTTTGATTGGGCTGGCTCGTTTCATGCTCAAGCGGTTGCCTGGTGAGAATTTCAATAAACTCTTTGGCAAATTGACCGTCAAGAACCGGAGTTCTTAACGGATAGACCTGCTCATTGAGAACAATTTGTTTCCCAAGTTTCGTCTTGATATTTATGATGAGCGGCCCTGCAAGGTTCGCGTAAAGAACAGGCGGCTTCCGCTGCAGGGTAAGGACACATAAAACAAGAGCTTCCGAGACATCGGCAAGCTGCAAAAACGCAACATCACTTTCATCCAATTCAAAGTCATAATTCACTTTCAGCCAAACAGGGTTTGCAACCGCTATCGAAATACCCTGCGCATCTAAACAAACCAATTCACCTAGTTTATCTGCAGGGTATGGCTGCAAAATAAAATTCCGCCATTCCGGACAACCAATCAGGCCATTAGGAAACACTACTTTGAAAGGATCCCAGACTCGCTCTCGCATTTGATTCTCCTCAGATACATTGATAGCGGCAATAGCCGACGTACTGTTGTTCATGTCAATGACTCCTTGCGAGTTTTCTCTTCCTCAAGTAAATTTGCCCATAATTTTTCGGCAAAAACACTATACACTTGTAATCGGCATATAAGGCAGGTTCAATATATTGTCTAAATGTCCTTTATTTGCAGGACAACAAGGTAATATTTCAATGCGGCGCAAAAACACAAAGAGCGTGTATCAAGAAAAAAAATTTCATTATTCATAGTTCATACACTTGACTAACATACCTAAAATATGGTATGATTTTGTCAGCGGGGACGATATACAGAGCGACGCCGCTCATTTCAATGCGGGAACCCAACATATATGAACTATGCTGCTGCCAGAATAATAGCTGATTTAAACGCCAGGCATGGTAATTTGGCGCAATCCCAGCAAGAACATGGTGTAGATTATCATAATGTTCGAGAATACAATCGCTCTCTCGTCCTCAATCTTATACGTGAAAACGGTCCGGTTCCACGGGTAGAAATTGCCCGCCGGACCGATCTTTCGCGTACAACCGTTAGCGCAATTATTGATGCGTTGCTGCATGAAGGATTTGTTCGCGAGGGCGAATCTCTGGACGCTGCGCCATCCGGCGGCAGAAGAGCCACACTGGTGCATTTTAATGAAGGCGCTGGCGCAATATTAGGTGTAGATATCGGCCGTTCACACCTTACCTTTTTAATCACCAATCTTTATGGTGTTATTCAAGCGCACTATTCCGGACCATTTGATGTTACGTTAGGACCGGAACAATGTATTCCGATCCTCATAACTGAATTAAAGAAATTCATTGCGGCGTCTAACACGCCGTGGGAAGATTTTATCAGTATTGGAGTTGGTGTACCCAGTCCACTAGATAGCTCTGCCCACAAACTAATATCCCCGCCATATATGCCCGGTTGGGATGGAACAGACGTGGTGGCCGAGTTAAGCCGCGAATTTCACATACCGGTTTTCCTTGATAACGACGCAAATTTAGGCGCATTAGGCGAAAGCAAGTATGGAGCAGGCAAAAATATTCATAATTTTGCTTATGTTAAAATCGGCACCGGTATCGGCTGCGGCTTAATTATAGACGGCAACGTCTATCGCGGCAGCAGCGGGTCTGCCGGAGAGTTAGGGCATGTAACCATCGACCCAAATGGGCCAAAGTGCGGTTGCGGAAATTATGGATGCTTAGAATCGCTGGCTTCGGCGCGGGTAATTATCGCTGAGTCGCGGCTGTCGCAATGGTTTGCCGAAGCGCCGATTTCCGGTGTTTCGCAAAAACAACTGCGCAGCAACGAAATTCTCAATATTACCGACGCTATTGCTGCGGCTCTGGCGGGAGACGAAACCAGCAGAAAAGCTTTTGTGCGCGCAGGAGAATATATTGGTATTGCGCTGGGCGGCCTGATTAACTTATTTAATCCCGAAGTTATTATTCTTGATGGCGGCGTTGCCCGCGCCGGCGCATTACTCATCGACGCTATTGCCCGAACCGCCGAAGCGCGAAGTGTTAAAACTGCCTGGCGAAAAACTCACATTATTCCCGGCGACCTAGATAAAAATGCCATTGCTTTGGGCGCTGTCGCAATGGTTATCGATCGCGCTTTCGGAACGCTGCGGCTGTCAGCGCCATAACACCTAGCAAGAAACAGCAAACGTGTATCAGGTATACGCTGTTGCCCAAAACAAACCAAACAACAGGTAAACACCGCTTTTGGGGAGAGCAGATCCGGCATGCGGCTGGATAATCCTCACTTTAGCTGCCCCTCAAAAACACTTATGTTGGTTTTGGCAAAACCTGCTTTAAAAAATTTTTAAGAATCTTTTAAAAAAGTATTGTATCGCAGGATAAAAAGCTGTATAATTGATTTAAGCGCTTAACTAGATGTTTTGTTTCTATCAGAAAGGAGACATAGTATTTCACATACCCTGCTTTTCTGCTAAACCGATTGCGCCGCAAGATTTTTATTGCGCCAAGACAAACAAACAACAAAATAATCAAACCTGCGCGCATCGATACACGGTTTTGTGAGCCGGAAACTATCGAACTCAAAAATTTTTATTTTCAGCAGAAGCAAGCGGCAAAAATAGTGAAATATCGCGACACATTCACACAGCGCAATCCACCGTTTGCAGGCAAACGGTGTTGTGGTTTGCCGCCAATGAAAGGCGGCAGTTCAATCGAAGCAGAAATTATTCAATGGAGGCTACAACCTTGGACGAACAAAACGCTATGGGCAAATTTTTGCAATCTCCTATCGGCCGCAGAAACTTTTTAAAACAAGCGGCAATTGCCGGCGGCGCCGGAGCCGGGCTATCAGCGCTTCTAGCAGCTTGCGGGTCTACACCAGTCGCCGCTGCCGGATCTGAAGGAAATTTTCCTTCTCATCCGCAATACAACTTTGTTTTTGTGAACCACGTAACCACTAATCCCTTCTTTACAGCAACACAGTATGGTATTCAAGACGCCGCAGCTCTTCTTGGCTGCAAATTTCAGTGGACAGGGTCTGAAAACAGCGTTGTATCTGATATGGTAACAGCGATCAATACCGCTATTGCCAACAACGTGGACGGTATTGCCACAACAATTGTAGACCCAACCGCATTTAACGCGCCGATTGCTGCGGCAATTCAGGCAGGTATCCCCGTTGTTGCATATAACGCCGATGCTCCGGCGTCCAGCAACAACAAGCGCTATGCCTATATCGGGCAAGATCTGTATCAATCCGGTGTAGAGCTGGGCAACCGCATCGTGCAACTTGTGGGATCCGGCGATGTTGTTGGTTTTATCGCCACACCCGGCCAGTTAAACATTCAGCCGCGTATCGACGGGGCCAAAGCAGCAATTCAGGCTTCCGGCGCGCCGATTAATTTTGTAGAAGTTACCTCCGGACCAACAGTGGATGGCGAACTTTCCATTATAGACGCATACTGGACCGGCCACGCCAGCACACTGAAGGGCATGTTTGCGGTAGACGCAGGCAGCACACAGGGTGTTGCGCAAACTTCCAAAAAATACAATCTGCCGTCACTCGGTGTGCACACCGGCGGATTCGATCTGCTGCCATTAACCTTACAGTTAATTCAGCAGGGCTTCTGCGATTTCACCATCGATCAGCAGCCATATTTGCAGGGCATGTATCCGATGCTGCAACTGTTTATGTACAAACTTTCCGGCGGATTAATGTTCCCATGCGATACCGACACCGGCCTGTTATTCGTAACAAAGTCTAATGTTGGTTTGTATTTGAACACAACATCCCGCTTTGAAGGCAGTTCCAGCGCTGAAAAAGTAATTTCCGGATAATATAACTCGCGCGTATAACCCCGGTTATTTTATATTATGTCTATGATATAATATCTTGCAAAAGCGAAAGTTTTGCTTATGCAACTATCCAAAACGGCAATGTTGCAACGGTAACATGTTTCGCCGAAACAGACGCTTGGGTTTGCGCAAAGGCGTAAAGAAAGCGCCTGCCATTTCATAGTAATGACAGGCGCTGTTTTGCGGCTACTTTTTTCAATACCATGGAGTCTTTCAAATATGTCTCAATCAAATACATCGCAGTCGCAAATTACATCGTTAAGGCGGCAGTTAACACAAAATCCCGTATCGCAGTTTTTTTTAAAGCAACGTGAAGCAAGCATTGCTATCATTGGTATATTGCTTATTCTCTATTTTGAAACGCAAACCTCTGTATTTTTATCGAGATACAACATTATTAACCTATTTCAGTTTACCGCGGAAACTGCTATTATCGCCGCCGGCGAAGTAATGCTGCTTATTTTAGGTGAAATTGATCTTTCTGTAGGCAATGTATACGCTCTTGCGCCTTTCATCATGTATTTTACGGTGCAAGATCATTTTCCGATAATTGTCGGCATATTGGCCGGACTGTTAGTTAGCGCCTTCATTGGCTTCCTCAACGGCGTAGTCACCGTTGTTCTGGGTATTCCATCATTTATTACAACACTCGGTTCCCTATATATTATTAACGGATTAACCTTAACCATTTCAAACGGATTTCCGGAACTGACGCCGGGCACAGGTCAGATTGTCAATATTATGGGCGGCGGCTCATATTCGGAAATGATCTGGGCTGTTATTGTTGTTTTTGTGCTGCAGTTTGTGCTGAGCAGAACACGTTGGGGTATGTATACCTTTGCGACCGGCGGCAATATCATCGGCGCAAAAGAAGTGGGTATAAATACAAGCTTGATTAAAATCGGCAACTTTGTTATCGTTGCGTTTTTAGGCGGACTTTCCGGTATTCTCGCTTCTTTCCGAATATCATCCATCGATCCATTAGCGGGCGGCTCTACCATCATGTTTTCGGCGATTGCCGGCGCCGTAATCGGCGGCACTGCGCTCAACGGCGGTGTAGGCACGGTGATCGGCTCATTAATTGGTGTTATTGTGCTTTCTATCATCAAAGATGGATTCACATTGCTGGGAATCAGCGCGTTTACCTTTGATTTAATTTTGGGTATATCCATATTAGTTGCAATGCTGCTGAATGTGCGGCTGCAAATGTTGCGAAAGGCGGGAAACTAACATGGCAGAAGCAAGCGCGTCAGCTCTGCGCGTGGAGCATATTTCTAAAAATTATGGCGCTGTAACCGCTTTGCGCGATGTTTCACTGGGTGTAAAATATGGTGAGGCGCTGGGCCTTATCGGTGATAACGGCGCCGGAAAATCTACCCTGATTAAGATTATGACCGGCTATACTGCGCCGACTTCCGGCGCCATTTATGTGAATGAAGAACAAAAACATCTTCACTCAGTAAATTACGCCAGATCGCTGGGCATTGAAACAGTGTATCAAGACTTGGCAATGATAAGCGAACTCAGCGTTTTTCATAACATGTTTTTGAAACGCGAACTATTAATTCCCCGCACACCGTTTTTAGATAATCACCGGATGAAGCGTGAGGCGCAGGAGTTTTTGTTAACATTAGGCGTAAAACTGCCCTCGGTTGACGTAGAAGTTTCTAAACTTTCCGGCGGGCAGCGGCAGGCAGTCGCCATTGCGCGCGCGCTGTTTATGAACGCAAAAATTCTGTTGCTGGATGAGCCGCTGGCAGCTATGGGCGCGCGTGAAGGCGCCGCCATTTTGGAACTTATTAACAACCTGAAGAAAAAGAATGTGGCGATTATTATGATTGGTCATAATTACGCCCAAGTATTAGAGGTTTGCGACAGAATTAATCTACTTCAGCGCGGCGTTATCACCTATGATAAAATTGTTTCATCCAATTCCATGGATGAGCTGAATGATATAATCATCCGCGAATATCGCATCGACCAAAAGCAGGCAGAGTCCTCCGCTGCAGCCGATGGCGCCAACATAGTTCACTAATGTTTGGCGCCATAACGCGCTGTCCGGCAAAAATTTCTTTGCGGCCAGCGCCTAAAGCTGCCCTGCGGTGTTATCCGAATGGGTTGAACCGCTTTACCTGCGCCTTGGGTTCATTCATACCGCTTCTGGTTAAAATATCTTTATCGATCGCGTCGCGGTCTCGCCCATACAATATACGGCTATATGCGCGAACCTCCGATTCACGAATAGCGCTGTATTTTAAAATCGGCGGGTCGCTGTGCAGGGTAAACACAGGGGATCGCTCAGAATTTACCATCACCCTGCCAAACGCGGTAAAATTCGGCAAATTGGTAAACTGCTCTGCGCCAAGCGGGCTGGGCGCAAAAATCCGCGCCATCGCTTCTGCGTCGGAAACGCCTAAGCGAAAAGAAACGATATTCCCTACGTTGCCGATGACGGCGTCACGTATTTCGCCGGTCAGCTGCCCCACATGCTGATTCGCCAAAATCAAAGAAACGCCATATTTCCGCGTTTCCGCCAACATTTGCGCTAAGCTTTCCGTGGCGTAGTTTTGAAATTCATCAATATATAAGTAGTTCGTTTTCCGCTGGTTTGCCGGCAAATCAACACGCGAAAGCGCCGCGCCAAGCATCATCGGCAAAATAATCAACCCTAAAAAATTAGCGTTAAACGCGCCAAGCCGGCCTTTTGCTAAACTCATTAAAATAATCCGCTGCTTATCAAACGCTTCGCGAAACATAAATGAATTGTGAATCTGTCCGACAATACGGCGAATAGTATAATCCGTTACAAACGGGCCGAACTTGCTGACAATATAATCCAAAACTTCCGAGCGGTGAAAATCATTCGTGTTATCAATTTGATCCGACCAATAGCGTACCACCAGCGGATCCGTAACATATTTCATAATAGATTTTCTATAGGAATCATCTGTCAGCACACGCATCAGCTCTACAAGGGTAGAGCCGGAAGGCACGCTCATAATGGTGAGCAGACCGTTACGCACTGCGTGTTCAAACCGCGGACCCACAATACCCAAGGTATTGGGATCAAACATTTTGCGCAGCATGCCTATAAACGTACTGACAATGCGGGCGCGTTCGTCATCGGTTTGCGATTCCAAATTATTAACACCGAGCGGATAGCTGGTTTCCGCAGGATCGAATAAGATTACATCGTGCAGCCGATGCGCAGGAATGCGCCCTAAAATTTCGCGAATCAATTCCCCGTGCGGATCCATTACGGTAACGCCACAGCCGTTATAAATATCTTGCATAATCATATTCATTAAAAAGGTCGATTTTCCTGTCCCCGTTTGCCCAACAACCCACATATGCCGCTCTCGGGATGTTAAGGGCAGCACAACACGCCTGTTTTCCTCTAAATTATAATTTGCGCCCAAATGTATGCCCGACTCAACATATCCATAGGGATATTCCGTCACCGGAATATATTCATCTATCCAATTGGTGTTATTGGGAAGCGCGGCAATCCGAGATAGTTCATTTAAATCAACCAAATTATACGGCAGCAACCGATGTGAATCTCCGGTCCACGAAGCAAAAATCAGATTCTCAAATGACCGAACAGCGGCGGCAAATTCAGATGTTCCATCGGTAGAACCGGTGCGGGGCCGGATAACATCCGCATTATTTACTATGCCACTGAGGGGATTTTTCCAAATCATTTCGGCGCGCAGCGAGCCAGGAGAACCAATTTCACTTTGCAGAGCCACAATTAATGCGTCACCAAGCGACTCTTCACCGGTCAGCTGTACCGCAAGGCGAAACGCATTAGACCTTAAAGATTCCCGGCGCATCGCTTTCAACAAACCCGCCATCGCGGGATCGATAATCTCATTCTGCGATCCGCCGGAAAGCTGTGTAGTGGCCAAAGAACCGGAAACGGCGGAGTCTGGATTATCTAATTGATAGTCAAATTGCTTGCCGTTCAGCGGATCGACAGTAAAGGAAACGGCGCAAATGCCTTTTTGCCGGCGCATCAGTTGAATGATGGTGTCGATATCTACAATGCCGGGAAACGGCGCCGGTAAGCCTTCTTGATCGGGGCGCTGACGGATTTCCACCATATCTTTTACCTCAAACGGTTTCAGAACCTTTGCAATATCGGTTTGGTTCATACGAACGAAGTGAAAAGAAGTAAGGGTTGTTTTTAATGTCATTTCAAATTGTTGGGCAACATAATTTGCAAAATTTTTCAGGTAATCTTCATCATTGCTCCAATGGCTTATGCGCGCAATAGCGGCAAACGACACCCTTTTTTGTGCGCCGGTGGTGTTAGACGCAGGAAAAGTTATAAATCTGAATGACCAAGTAATTGAAACATCAATGCGCTCCAAAGCTGGCATACGCATCCGCGAGAAAAACAGCGAGGATTGATTCAGCCGGGAGCTGTGAGTCATTGCCGCCAATCCAGCCATTTCAAACGCTGTATATGCGTTTATTGTTCCATCGCTTGCGGGAATAAGCAAAATAGCATGATTCTCGCTGTTTTCATCATCTTCTTCATGGAAAGAAATAAATTCAGGTTCCGGCACGGAATGCGCCGAACTTATCGGCGGTATTTTTACATCAATAACTTCGCCGCTGAATATTGATTGCAGTATAAGATTTACCCAATTTATATTGTAAGCAGATTGGCACGCTTCAATATGAGCAATAGCTGTTTGCAGTTCTTCTTCTGAAATTTGGCGCTTATCACATTGCTGCAGCGCTTCGCTAAACTGCAAACATTCCGGGCACGATGGCCGAATATTTTTCTTGCTTTGATATTGATTTAATATCAGCGACTCTTTTATTGCGGCGGCAAATATACTGAGTATGCGCACATGCGGAGGAACAAACTCTGTAGTTTCTAAACGCAAACGCACAAGAAACTGAAACATAGCGTCTACGCCATCGGTTAGTTTTTTATCAATAATTTTTTCTTGCGCATTCATAATTTTACCGATATTTGCCGCGGTTATATTGCAAACAGCGTGCAGCAAAAAAACATAGCGATCTTCTTCGGACGGCAAAGCAGAAAGCAATAATTTTGCTATCAACATCGGCTGCTCAGAAAAATGAAATAAAAGCCGGGAATAAATCGGTATAGTATTGCGTTTTACTAAAATAGGCCGGTTTAATTGCAGATCGGAAATGGATAGCGCATAAAAAAAGTTCATCAATTGCTCATCCGTCAGCGGCTCTTGAATAAACGTATGCATTGCGTTCCAAGTTCTATGGAAAAGCTTATCGGCGCTTAACGTATCGCCATTCATAAAATACAGGAATAGCCGGGCAGAATCTGTCCCAATCGTAGTATACATATGCCGCAGCATTGTGTCTCGCTGATTATCTGCATAGTTTTCCGGGATTTGTTCATCATTTGAAGATGTGTTAGCCATAGTTGTTCACCTTTATATGTAATATTTAGGATAATTTTATATTTATGAACTGATATGTTTATACAATTAGGCTATATTGTGATAACACATGTATGTAGATATTACACGTGCGTTGCTTTTAATTATATAATAATTAATCTGAAATTTACAATAATGTCCCGAAAAATGGATTTA
>JAKAOI010000044.1 GCA_021812265.1 Chloroflexota bacterium
CCGATCTCCAACTTCTTCTTCCAGCAATGGACCGGTTACCATTACCTTTTGGGCGCTGGTAGACACCACAGGTGAACAAGCCAACGAAATTAACACCTTCAATTCACTGCACTCCGGCAAAATAAATGTCGTGCTGCAAACCCTGCCGCCCGTTGCTACCGACCAATACAGCAAATATATCACCGCGCTGAAAGGCGGCAACTCAACGCCGGATGTAGTGCAAATAGACGTAACATGGCCGGCGCCATTTGCTACGCCTGGCTGGCTTGCTCCAATAGATTCTTATGTAAACAGCAGTTATCTCAGCCAATTTTGGCCAAGCGCCGCTTCGGTTGGAAAAGTAGACGGCAAATTATATGGCATTCAACGCTATATGGATATTGGTATGTTCTACTATCGCACAGATCTTGTAAAAAATTACGGCGGAACCGTTCCGGCCACACGCTCGGATATGATGACAATGGCGCAGGCAATTATGAAAGGTGAAGCGGCCAATGGGATAGAATATGGCTACTTAATGCCCGGCAAAAAAATTGAAGCCATCGTAGATGAATGGCTGGAATTTACTTGGGGCGACGGCGGCAATATTGGAACACCCGGCAATCTTCAAGTAAGCGGAGCCACACAAGTTGCCGCGCTGCAATTTATGTATGATCTTATTTACACCTATAAATTAGCGCCGCAAGGCACAAACACCTATGCGCCAAACGATATTCTTGCGCTGTTCCAAGCAGGAAAAGCTCCGTTTATGCGCAACTGGACCTATGCCTACGCGCTGGCTAATGATCCAACCAAATCGAAAGTTGCCGGAAACGTAGGGGTTGCGCCAACACTTGCCACAACCGGCAATCAAGGCCATGGCTGCACCGGCGGCTGGGTGCTGGGCATTAACGCCAACTCGAAAAACAAAGACGCGGCTTGGACATTTATTGATTACATGCTCAGCAAATCAACGCAAACATCTATGGCGATGAACGCTGGGCTGATTCCCAGCAGACCCGATGTTATAAGCGATCCAAATGTGCTTGCAAAGGCGCCATACCTTTCTCAACTCAACAGTATTCTTACCTCCGGCAATAACCGGCCGACCTTGGTAAATTATAATCAATTTACTACGCCTATGCAGGCCGCCATTAATGGCGTGCTCAGCGGGCAGGGATCGGCGTCTTCGGCGTTAAGCGGTGTACAATCACAAGTAGGCTCATTAACCTAATTTCCTGCTTCGGGCGTCTGCTCACTGCTGCGGTTATGGAAGCAGTGGGCAGATTGCTTACCGCAGGCGCTTGTTCCGCACTGCGGCGTTGATATCCTGAAAGGAACGGCCTATGCAAACGTCTCTCTTTACTTCTTCCGATGAAATTACTCAGGCAGAAGAACTGCCGCGCAGGCAAAAGCTGGGGCCGCTGGGCCGAAGTGAGGAACGTTTTGCCTGGATGATGCTAACCCCGGTGTTGCTCGCTTTATTGCTGGTGGGTGTTTATCCGGCGGTTACTTCATTGATTTATGCCTTTGAAAAAGGCGGCTACTATGGCATACACATGAGTTTTGGCGGCTTTACCAATTTTGTGCGATTAAAAAATGATCCGCAATTCTGGTCGTCGCTGAAATTTTCTTTGCTCTATACCGTTATTACAGTCGGCGGCCAAATGATTTTGGGCACGGCGCTGGCGTTGCTGGCCAATTTAAAATTTCCGGGACGCTGGGTATTGCGCGCGGCAATTCTTTTCCCTTGGGTAATTCCCACCGCTACCAATTCGGTAATTTGGCAATATATGTTTAACGATCAATATGGAATGATAAATAGTGTGCTGATCCATCTCCATTTGATGAGCGCGGCGCACCCAGTGGTTTGGCTGGGCACAGCGCAATCCGCAACATGGCTGATATTTATTCTTGCTATCTGGAAAGCAAATTCGCTGGTGGCGTTGCTGGTTTTGGCAGGTTTGCAGGGTATTCCCAACGAAATATACGAGGCTGCGCGAGTAGACGGAGCCACACACCTGCAAACATTTGCGCGCATAACGCTGCCGCTTCTCATGCCAACTTTGTTGGTAACCATTACCCTGCGCACTATTGAATCACTGCAAGCGTTCGACTTAATCATTGCTTTTACCAATGGCGGCCCCGGAATAGCGACGCAAAACTTGGGTCTTTATATCTACACACAAATATCACAATATGGCGACTACGGCTACGGCTCTGCCATTGTCACCGTGCTTATGTTGATAACGCTGGTATTTGTAGCAGTGTACCTGAGCATGCTATTTCGCGCAGACACATCAGAAAGAAAGGGGTAAGCGAATATGGCAAATGAAATTACCCGGCAGTTACCTGCTGTTACCGCCATTCAAAAAGCTCCTTGGCGCAAACGCTTTTCAGCGCAATTTATTGCCGGCCGCTTTGGTTTATATATTCTTGTCGCCATCATCTGCTTGGCGCAGTTTTTCCCCATCATCTGGTCGCTGCTTACCTCTTTTATGACGCCGCAAGAAACACTTTCTATTCCCGCGGCGCTTTTTCCATCCAGCCTGAATCTTACCAACTACGCCAGCGTTTTCAACAGCGATATGGGTCGCTATTACTTAAATAGTGTTATTGTTTCTATTGTTTCCGCCACAATTACTATGACATTGGCGTCTTTAGCGTCTTACGCTTTTGCCCGGCTCAAATTCCGAATGAAAACACTTACCCTTGTGTTAACATTGGCGCTGTCCTTTTTCCCGCCGCTGGCCCAAGTGTTGCCGCTGTATTCACTATTAAATAAGGCGCATCTTATCAACACCCTATGGGCGCTGATTGTGCCGTATTCTGTTCTGGGTCTGCCGCTGGCAGTGCTGATTCTTACAGCTTTTTTCCGTGATATTCCGGGAGATTTAGAGGAAGCCGCAATGGTAGACGGCTTAACGCGATTTAAAGCGTTTTACCGCATTATTCTGCCGTTATCGGCGCCCGGATTTTTTACCACATTTATTATTGTATTTGTGGCAAACTGGAATGAATTTTTATTTGCCTTAAATTATACTACAGCAAATACCTACACCTTACCGGTGGGTATTGTAGAAGTAAGCCAAACCGAATTTACCACAAATTTCGGCGTTCTTTCCGCGGCGACTACACTGGCGGTTGTTCCGCTGGTTATTCTCATCCTGCTTCTTGAACGGCGCATTGTTTCCGGATTAACTTCCGGAGCGGTTAAAGGCTGATATATTTTTTTCTAAGGAGATATCCACACATGGATATATATCTGGATACCGCAGTGTTAGATGAAATTCGCGCCGCAAAATCTTGGGGCGTGCTGCGCGGCGTCACCACAAATCCTTCACACGTGGCCAAAGCCGGCGTGCGAGATTTAAAAGCGCATATGCAAGAAATATGTTTTATTGCCGACGCCCCGGTAAGCGTTGAAGTGGTTACAGAAGACGGTGAGGAAATGGTTCGGCAGGGATTGGAATACGCCGATTGGTCGCCAAATGTGGTTGTAAAAATTCCGACAATTCCCGCCGGATTGCAGGCAATTGCCCAACTGACCAAACAGCGCACAGCCGCTTCGTGTTCCGGCTGCGCGCATTTCACCGGCTGCCCAATTCGGGAGCGTTTTCTCAACGCAAATACGCTGGAAAAAAATCCCGAAGTAAACGCAACCCTCATATTTTCCGCAAATCAAGCCATACTTGCTTTGGCCGCAGGGGCTTCTTATGTCAGCCCATTTGTTGGGCGGCTAGACGCCATCGGCGAAGATGGCTTGCTGCTGGTAGCCGATATTGCGCAGATACTAAAAGCGCAAAACCAAAGCGGTAAAATTATCGCCGCAGCGCTGCGGCACCCCGTACATGTTACCGCTGTCGCGCGTTTAGGCGCACACATAGCAACCATGGCGTTCCCGTTGCTGCAGCAAATGGTGGGACACCCCCTTACCGAACGCGGTTTAGCGGATTTTATGGCAGACTATGAACGGAGCCGGCAGCAATGAATGTGTTTTTGGAACACGCGCGTTCCCAAGGTTTATACGCCCGCCGCTTTGCGGCTATATCGCAAACCGCCGCCGCCTCGGTGGTCATAGAGGCGCTGCTGATTCCCTATGCAAATCTTGGCGATGAACGCCGACCGGTTATTATCAGCAGTGAGCCGTTCAAAGATCAGGCTATCTTCACCAATACGCCAAACGAGCCGGCGGGGCTTTTTCCTCCCGCTGCGGAGTTAACGCAAAAAGTATATTTTTTTATAGATGTTCTTTCGGCCGACACTGTGCGCCTACGGATGAGCATGCAACCCGATTGGGTCAATCAGCCCAGAGATTTTGGCATTCTTACCGATCCGGAATGCGCCGCCGCCCGCTCAGAAACTGCCATATCAATTCAGGAAACCGCCAACGGGTACACCCTATTGGTAAATACGCAACCCTGCCTTTCTATTGAAAAAGATCCGTTTGCGCTGCATGTTGGAGCAGTGCGCGCGCCGCTGCAAGATCGCAATGTGCATGGCCTGTTGTGCGCGGCTCCCAGCGGATTTACGACAGAACACGGCGCAATACGCGGCCGCTTTGCGTGGGAACTAGACCCCGACGAGGCGCTATATGGGCTGGGTGAACGCTTCACCCCCATCAATCAGCGCGGCGCGAGGCTAACCCAGTGGACAACCGACGCATGGGGAGTAACCACAAACGCATCGTATAAAAATATTCCCCTGCTGCTGTCTTCGCGGGGATATGCGCTATTTTTCCACACCACAACTCCCGTTACATGGAATCTCGGCGCAGACACCCAAAGATCTGCCGAGGCCATAATCGGTGAAGAGGGATTCGACCTGTTTATTATCCATGGGCCAAATATAAAACACATGCTCAGCGCATATACACTGCTTACCGGCCGCGCTTCTGTGCCTCCGCTGTGGGCGTTTGGTGTGTGGCTTTCGCGGTGCCGCTACCAAACCCGCGAAGAAGCAGAAACGGTTGCGCGCAAAGCAGATGAGCTGGATATTCCCTGCGATGTTGTGCATTTAGATCCGGCGTGGCTGGCAAAGCCCGGATTAAATTGTGACTTTATCGTCAATGAACAGGCGTTTCCCGATTTACCCGGCATGATTCAGCAATTTGCCGCCACCGGCAAACACATCTGCTTGTGGGAGCTGCCATATGTAACGGCTGCTTCACCGCGCTACGCTGAAGGTGACGCAAACGGCTATTTTTTAAAAGACAGCGGCGGAAACGTCATCTGCGCCGATTTCAGCGCACCGCCGGCAGATGGCTTCGTTCGCGCTGTGGTAGACTTCACCAACCCAGCCGCAGTTGCGTGGTGGCAAAATATGCACCGGCCGCTATTACAGATGGGTGTTTCGGTGTTTAAAACCGATTTTGGCGAAGGCGTTCCCGAAAACGCCGTGGCGTTTAATGGCATGACGGGCCGCGAATTGCGCAACTATTATCCGCTGCTGTATAACCGCGCAGTCAGCGAAGTGATTGCGCAAGAAACCGGGCGCGATGGCTTTGTTTGGGGACGTTCCGCTTGGGCAGGTTCGCAAAGATATCCCGCGCAGTGGGCCGGCGATCCCAAAACAGATATCTGGTCGATGCGGGCAACACTGCGCGGCGGCTTAAACTATGCGCTGAGCGCGCCCGGAATATGGTCGCACGATATCGGCGGATTTTACGGGACACCGCCGCAGCCAGAGGTGTACATTCGCTGGGCAGAATTTGGGCTGTTTTCGCCCTTAGCCCGCGCGCACGGAGCCACTCCGCGCGAACCATGGGAATATGGCAGCCGCGCTGTAGAGATATTTCGCGCTTACGCCAAACTGCGCCTGCAATTAGCGCCGTATTATTACAGTCTCGCTTGGCGGGCGCATACCCACGGAGAGCCAATGATCCGCCCGCTGGTGTATGAATTCCCCGACGATCCCAACACCGCGGCAATTGATGATGTATACATGCTGGGCAGCTCACTGCTGGCAGCGCCGGTGTTCAGCGCCAGCGCCGATTCTGTTGCGCGCACAATATATCTGCCGCAGGGGCTGTGGTATGATTTTTGGACGCATAAGCCGGTTGCCGGCGGCGCATATATTACGCAAGATTGCCCATTAGATTATTTGCCGGTGTTTGTGCGCGCCGGCGCTATTTTGCCTATGCAAAGCGAAAAACGCTCGCTGGGCGATGCGTTGGATACCCATTTAACCGCGCATATTTTCGCCGGCGCGCCCGGCCGGCAGCAGGTGCGACTAAACGCCGCCGGAGATATGATTGCGTTGGAGTACACCGAAAAAACCGTAACATTTCGGGGAAAACCGGGAACAACTTGGCAGATTTTTATCTATAGTGATAAAACTGATACCTATTCCGCCGATCTCAGCAACACCGCTGAGGCTACAATAGTAATAGAGACCTAAATAAAAATACACCTACGCTGAGATTGTTGATTTTAAACAAACGTTTTTGGCGGCTATGCGCTTTGTTATTATGATGCGCGCAAAATTGCCGCCGCGCTTAAACGCTTTACGGGAATAGAAAGTTGATGATTCATTATGAAAACTTTACATGCGCAGCAGCGCTTAGAAGATTTGGAACGCATGCAGCGCGAAGGAGTGGATACGCTGGTTATCGGCGCCGGAATTACCGGAGCGGGAGTCGCCTTAGACGCAGCGGCGCGAGGATATACCACCGGTTTAATTGATAAAAACGATATCGCCAGTGGAACCTCCAGCTGGTCGACAAAATTGGCGCATGGCGGTATTCGCTATTTGCCGCAAGGCGATGTGCCGCTGGTGCACGAAGCGCTGATTGAACGCGGCCGCATGCTGAAAAACGCGCCGCACTTGGTGCGCCCACTTACATTTGTGCTGCCGCTGTATGGATATTCCCGCCGCCCGGTCGGCTTGCCGGTTGCGCCTCCGGGAGGCGTTGGGCTACGAGAGATTTTAGGAATTGGACTGGGTATGTATGACAGCTTGGCCGGCAAATATAATTTTAAGCGGCACAAGGCTATAAGCCGCGAGGAAACGCTAGCCTTGGCGCCATGCCTGAAGCCGGAGGACTTAAAATCGGGCTTTTTATATACCGATGGCCAAACGGATGATTCGCGGCTTACCTTGGCAGTGGCGCGATCTGCCGCCGATAAAGGCGCAATGGTTGCAACATACGCCGAGGTTATAGGGTTCGGCAAAAACACTAACGGCAAACTGAACGCGGCGCATGTGCGGCTGTGCGCGCCGGGCGAAAACAGCAAAGAAATTGTTATCCCGGCAAAACACATTGTAAACGCCACCGGTGTATACGCTGAAATCGTTGAGCAGCTTACGGGGGAAGCGCCGCATCTAAAAATTGAGCCGAGCAAAGGGGTGCATTTGGTGATACGCCCGGATGTGATTGGCGTGGGACAAGACGCGGTTGTGCTTCCCGAAACGGAAGATAACCGTATTATTTTTATGGTCCCGTGGCGATCCAGCGTCATTATCGGCACAACCGACACCGGCGGCGGCGATTTAGACACACCGCTGGCGACAGAGGATGATGTAGATTATTTGCTGCGGCATATCAACCGTTCCATACACACATCCATTACCATGGATGACGTAATCAGCGTCTATGCAGGATATCGGCCGCTTTTGCAACTGCGCCACGCCCGAAATACCTCGCGGCTGTCGCGAACCCACACCATTGTAGAAAACACCGCCGGCTTAATCAGCGTTTCCGGCGGCAAGTTAACAACATACCGCAAAATGGCGGAAGATGTGATGAACCGAGTAGATAACCAAGCCGGAGAACAGCGCCCCTGCAGCACGGCAGAGTTTCTGCTGGCCGGCGGAGAAGGTTTGGAAAACGCGCGGGCCATTTTGCGCGAAAAAGCGCAGCACATGAATATAGCCGCCGACATCGCCGCACATTTGGATAGAACGTATGGCGCTTTTGCCCCGGATATTCTGGCAATTATTGAAAAAAGCCCGGATATGGCCCGCAGACTATATGATGACTTGCCGGTAATCGCCGCAGAGCTAGACTACGCCGCTAACGCGGAATTGGCGCTGACACTTGCCGATACACTGGAGCGCCGGCTGCATATTGGCATAGAGGCGCGTGACCACGGTGCAGCGGCAGCCACCCAAACAGCAGAACGCCTAGCGGCGATGCATGGCTGGAACGCAGATGTAAAACAAGCGCAGACAGATGATTTTTTGCGTTATATTGCCCGCCACGAAGCCGGATTACGCAGAAGTGAGCCAGCGGCGCGGCAAACATCCGGCGCATAAAAATCTTTTAGATACCTGAGCGAAAGCGAAGCATACGGCAGGAGGCGCAGGGGGCAGCATGCCCTTTGACAGGGGTGGGGTGTCCCCACATTCCCCGTATTCCTTTTTCAGGTTCAGATTTATAGGCAGCTGAAAATTAGCAAAGAAGGTGTTGTAAAATACTATGACTGCAATCGTTGAACGACCAGAAATTGTCCCCATGCTTATTGATGGGCGCGATATAGTAACCGGCGCAACTTTTGATGTATTATATCCGGGAGACGGCAGCAGAGTCGCAAGAATAGCCGCCGGAAACGCCGAAATTATTCAGCAGGCAGTAACTGCGGCGCAGCGCGCTTTTCCGGCTTGGGCGGCCTTACCGGCCTTTAAGCGCGCGGAAGTGCTTTTTGCCGCCGCGGCGCTGCTGCTGGAACGCAAAGAAGCCATTGCGCGGGATCTCACTGCGGAATCGGGGAAACCGATTACGGATAGTTTAGGGGAAGTAGCTCGCACAGTCGAGTTAATTCACTACGCCGGAGAAGAAGCTAAGCGGTTTACCGGCGAAATCGTGCCGGTAGACGCCGTATCGAACGGCGCAAATCGCTTTGGATATACACGGCGCGAGCCGCTGGGCGTTATTGCCGCAATAACTCCCTTTAATTTCCCACTGGCGCTGGTGGCGCATAAAATCGCTCCGGCGTTAGCGGTCGGCAATACTGTTGTGCTGAAGCCAGCCAGCGCCACACCGCTAACAGCGCTGAATATCGGCAGAATTTTTTTAGAAGCGGGTTTGCCGCCCGGAGCGTTAAATGTAATAGCCGTCAGCGGATCCGAAACCGATGCGCTCATCCGCAATCCCGATGTGCAAATGATTAGTTTTACAGGCAGCGCGCCGGTCGGGGAGCATATTCGCCAAATTGCAGGGTTACGGCGGGTGGCGCTGGAACTCGGCTCAAATTCTGCCACTATCGTTCACAGCGACGCCAATTTAGGCGCCGCAGCTTTAGCGGCCTCGAAAGCCGCTTATTCCTTTGCCGGACAAGTATGCATTTCATTGCAGCGTATCTATGTGCAAAAATCAGTTGAACAAGCATTTTTAGAGAATCTGACACAGCGCGTTCAAGCCATTCATATTGGCGATCCTTTCGATTCCGCAACCGAAGTAGGGCCGATGCTGACTGAACAGGAAGCCATTCGCGCGGAATTGTGGATTCGCGAAGCGGTTGCCGCCGGCGCAAAGATTGCCTGTGGCGGCGCCAGAAACGGCGCATATGTTACCCCAACGGTCTTAACACATGTTACCCCGGATATGAAAGTGGTGTGCGAGGAAATTTTTGCGCCGGTTGTCTCCATAGTGGCGTATGACACGATTGATGACGCTATTGCAATGGTGAACGACAGCCAGTTCGGCTTACAGGCGGGGATATACACCAATGATATAGCGACAGCGTTTGCGGCGGCGGCGCGCTTACACGTCGGCGGAGTGATGATTAACGACACGTGCCGGTTCCGCGCAGATAATATGCCCTATGGCGGCGTTAAGCGCAGCGGCATGGGCCGCGAAGGGGTAGTATACGCCATGGAGGAAATGAGCGAAATAAAGATGGTTGTTTTTAACCTGAATGACGCTTAACATAGAACGCAGCCACATGTTCCAACGAGCACCACATGTTGAAACATGTGGCTAGACATGTTAAAACATATGGCTAGATACGAACACCACCACCATCATTGCGACAATATCCCAAAACACCTGGACCTGACGGAACATGGAGAGCAATGACGCCATTGCCGCCAGCACACCAACCAGCCACATGTTCCAACGAGCACCACATGTTGAAACATGTGGCTAAATACGAACACCACCACCATCATTGCGACAATCCCAAAACACCTGGACCTGACGGAACATGGGGAGCAATGACGCCATTGCCGCCA
>JAKAOI010000045.1 GCA_021812265.1 Chloroflexota bacterium
GCGCTTGGGATATAATCTTCACCAAAACGCGCTATTTACTCTATAAGTAAATATAATCAATGTATCAGAAATATTGAGAGTGGAAAAATATCCCAATCCCCTTAGCTGAAAATAATATGCGCCAAGCGCGCTTGTACCCATATGCAATGAGCGGCGCAAAAAAAGCTATAGCTGTTGCTGCTTTTCTTCAAGCATGCCTTCACCGTGATGAAGGACAGACACTTGCGTTTCATATAGCTCCGGCTTGGGAGCGTATATAAATGAAAATGACACCGTGCATTGAAACGCATGTTTAAAAAGTTTATCTTTTTCGTGTGTTGCGTGTAAAATATGTTCCAAAGAATCTTTTTGCGCAATATGATGTTCTGCTGTTACTAATATGGAATGCTTGCCGTCGGGTGACGCCGATATCATGCACGTTAAGCGCTCTACCCCGCCGTCATGCTCATAGTCAAAGGCGTCGGCCAGCCGTAATAAACCACCGAGTATATCTGCTTTTCGTCGATCTGCTGCGCTAAGGTCTCTATATATGGCGTGTGTAATTTTCGGCAAACTTTTTCGGTGATATCGCGCTACACAGGCAATGATATTATTATCCGACTGCTCCATTCCTTCAAGGCGCGCTTTTTGAATGATGCGCAGCGCGGTTTTATGATGACCTCGTACCCCATATTGTACACCAGAATCGTGCAGCAGCGCCGCCCTTTCTAAAATACGCAGTTCATATTCCCCGAAACCATGCAACGCAAGGGTTTCATGAAACAATTGACCGGATAAATGCGCAACATGCATCGCATGATCCAAGTCATCCACTTCAACGCCGCCCATCAATTTTTTTATCTCCTGCACATGTTGCAGGTGTTCGGAATCATTATACACCGATTTTATGCCCTTTCTTTATTGATATCATGACTTTTTCGTTGCAGCATGGAACATCCGGTGATGTACAAGGGGCGGCGCCCCTTGTACGGGGTTCTGGTGTGTCCCCAGACCTCCCTTTGTTGCAGATACGAGAACCATGCGCTTCTCTTTCAAGCGAAAGTCCTAGATATATATATCTTTTTCAGATAGTTGTTTTGTTGTTATGTTATTTTCCTAATACTTCCAATGTGTTTCTAAATGTTTGCAGCAGCGCTTGTGTCTGTTCATTCTGCCATAGCGCAACGCATTGTTCATAAATATGTTGCCGCTGCTCACTGACTGTTTGGTTCAGGGATTCTAAACTTTTAATTTTTTGTAAAACTTGACTGCGCTGTGTTTCTAATTGCTTTAGACGGCGATTTTTTTCACAATTTTTTATGGTGTCTTGCAGCCGTTGTTGCAGCATATCAAGATCGTGCAGCGCGCCGAGCGCTTCTTGCAATTTTTTGAGTTCTTCGGTCAGTTTTGCCGCCGGATCCGGCAAAAGTTGCATATTCAGTTCAATGGTATATCGGGTTTCTTTAACAGCAATACGCAGCCGATGGTGTTCTTTTGCTTTATCTGGGTTATTTATAAAAGCGCTCCAAATGTGAATCACCGTTAGTAACGCTTGCAAAATTTCGGAAACTCCGGCTTTATCTGAGATATCCGGATAAATATGGCTGAATCTGATTGTGTCACTCATATCGGGATCCTGCCTTTTGCGCTTTTTTATGCGCCGCAATACGAATTTCTTCAGCAGATATTGCCGGAGAAGTATTTGTTATCATTGCGTCAATTTGCCGAATCAAACTGGTAAAATCTTTGCCGCTGAATGCGATTGGCAAATTTTTCAGCGCGATGCGTTTTTTGCGCTGGAATTTGCGTGTTAACAGAGACCATCCGGCTTTAGCTTCCGGGTTTATCAGCGGTTGTATAGATTGCAGTGTGGCAATCGCGGCGTCTTCATCGCGCGCACGGCCAAGGATATCTGCCATTCGTTTGATGATACGCAGCGCGGCGCGTTGCGGCTGCGCAGGAAAACAAGCTGAATATACCATAAGGCAAGTTTTTAATTTGCGCAAGATAATCCGCATTTCGTGTATTGCGTCTTTATCACCGCGAAACACGTTTTTGCGCTGTTTTTGCGCCGCGCGGACCAGTTTGCGTATTTGCTGAGCGGCGGCGGCAGAGATAGTTATTTGGCAGTTATTTTCTGCTGTTTGCCTGCTGTTGTTTAAATAAAACCGCGGCGCCGATTCATCCATCGAAAAATTATGATTATAAGCGTTTTCACGAGACGCTTCCAGCCATTTATTTCCATATTTGGCGGCGCTGGAGATGATTCCTTCGCGTATTCCCGCTTCGCTGACAATGATTCCCGGCAACTGCATCCGTTCAATAAGCGCAAGCAGAACTATGGCTCCGGTGGGCAGCAAGCGCGCGCGTTCCATCCGTAAATGATATTCTGCGGCTATAAGTGTTGAAGGCTTTGTGCGCATGATGGCTATGGCGCTGTGGATATCCGCCGCCCGCAAAATTCGGTCCCCCGCAGCGCGTTTTTGCGCCTGCTGAGTTAGCCGCATCAGCGCATTTACTGTGCCGCCGCAAACCAGCATTTCATCAATATTGCTCAGCCGCGATACAGCGCCGAATACATCTTGCAGATACACTTGCAGCGCGCCGGTTTCTTCATCGGCAGGGGGATCTCCAATGGCGAATCGCTCACGCATAAATGAAGAGCCGACTTGCATGGATGTGCGCCATGCGCCGTACCCAAGTTCACTGATAATTATTTCTAAACTGCCTCCTCCAAGATCGGCGACACCAACATTTATTGGAAGTTTGCGCCCGTGCGTTACCCCGCGGAACATTAACGTCGCTTCGTCCATGCCCGAAAGCACCAGCGGGTGTATGCCGCTGGTTGCTTCAATAGCGTTCAACAGCGCCGTTGTGTTGCCTGCGGCGCGCGCCACTTCGGTTGCAACCACAATCAAATCTTCCGCGCCGAAAGAACGAGCGATATCCCTTAAATATAAGATTGCTTGGGTGGTGGCGATGATTCTCTCTTCAGGAATATATCCTAAATTCCAAACTCCATCTGCCAGCCTGATAAACACTGATTGATCCGCCAGTATTGTTATGTGAGAGCCATATGTTCCCGCGACGATGAGATGCACCGTATTGCTTCCTATATCTATTGCTGCGAGACACTTGTACATGGCAAAATACTCCTGTTATAAAATGCTTTGTGCGAACACTGCCGCGTAAATAACAGCCTGCTCTATTGTATCGGCAAAAGCCGCTGGGACTTATATAGTTTGTTTGCATGCCTTCTTTTATTATAGTGTATAACAACATACCCGTTCGCCGGTGAAACCAAAGCTTCGGAAATTGTTTTGCGCAAACAGCATTTTTTTTCTTGCAGGTTTATTGCGGATTATTTTATCATAATACATAATAAAAGAGGCGCCGGAGTTGTTGCCCCCTGCTGGCTGCTTGTATATGTGAAATTTACATGTGAAAGAAATAAATATGACCGATAACGCTCCCACTAACCAAAGAGTAGTTTATAATCCCTTTACCGGCCACAATGTTGTGCAAACTCCCGGACGGATGTCGCGCCGTGAAGGCGCCGCCGCATGCCCGTTTTGCGCCGATATCACCGATGGCCGCTGGCCCGCCGGCAGCGAAACGTGGCTGCGTCCTAATGATTTCCCCGCTATGAAGCCGCCGGTAGGTGAGTGCTATGTTTTGCTGTATGCGCGTGATCATAATGTTCCGTTTTACGATCTGGATGCGCAGCAGGTGACCCGTGTTGTGGAATTATGGCGAACCGCATATAAAGAACTGAGCGCAAAATACGCCTGTGTTATGACATTTGAAAATGCAGGCGCGGAAATTGGCCAAACACAGCGGCACCCACATGGGCAAACATATGGTGTGTCTTTTTTGCCGCCGGTGATAGAAACCGAATTGCATTTTGCGCGTGAACATATGCGGCAAACCGGCGGCTGCCTGTATTGCAAAATTTTGCGGGAAGAGATGGCCGGGCCGCGTTTGGTGTTTCAGGGAGAGAACTGGATGGGGTTTATTCCCGAATGGGCAAAATATCCGTTTGAAACACATATGTATCCGCGCGCGCATATTGCGTCTATCGGCGAGATTCCCGATGATTCTGTTGTATCGGCGGAACTGGCCGGGGCGCTGCTTCGGATCATTCGCGGCTATAACACTGTTTATGAGGCGCCAATGCCATATATGCTGGCGCTGCATCAATACACCGATGCAGCGTATCACTTTCATATTGAGCTGCTTCCTGTTGGCCGCGCGCCAAATAAGCTGAAATTTGCCGCCAGCTCCGAGGCGGCTTTTGGTTTATGGCTGAATGATTCTCAGCCAGAATTAAAAGCGGCAGAGCTGAGAAAGGCCATCGCAGCGGCGCTTTAACAATTGCGGCTATCTTTTTTTCAAAAAACATAGTATACTTTGCTTAACGCATCTATTTAAGCGTTTAAATAAAAAATATCACTGGTGATATGTATGCCAACGTATACTATCGGCGTTGATTTTGGCACAGAATCTGGCAGAGCATTGCTGGTAGATTGCAGCAGCGGCGCAGAAATCGCTTCCGCAGTTCATTACTACGAGCATGGTGTTATAGATACTCTATTGCCGGATAGCGCCGTCTCTTTGCCTTTCGATTGGGCGCTGCAAGACCCCGAAGACTATATTGCTGTATTGCAGACCGCTGTTCCCGAAGCGTTGCGGAAAAGCGGTGTTCATCCCCAAGATGTTGTGGGAATTGGGATAGATTTTACGTCATGCACAATGCTGCCAACAACCAAAGATGGCCGCCCGCTGTGTTCTCTTCCGGTATACCGAAAGCGCCCTCACGCTTGGGTAAAACTATGGAAACACCATGCGGCGCAAGCGCAGGCGGATCGCATTAACGCTGTTGGCGCCGCAAGAAATGAGCTGTGGGCGCCGCGTTATGGCGGCCGCTACTCATCTGAATGGTTTTTCAGCAAGGCGCTGCAAATTTTAGAAGAAGATCCTGAAGTGTACAGCGCTTCGGAGCGATTGATAGAGGCGGCAGATTGGCTGGTTTGGCAGCTGACCGGTGTGGAAACACGTAATATTTGCACTGCTGGCTATAAAGCAATGTATCATGATGGAGATTTTCCCTCCGAGGATTTTTTTGCCGAATTAAACCCCGCTTTTCGAGATGTAATTGAAACACGTGTGCGGGGTCCGCTGGTTGAATTAGGCGCAAAAGCCGGCGAGCTAACCCGGCAAGCCGCGGAATGGATGGGGCTTTCGGCCGGCATAGCTGTTGCCGCCGCCAATGTAGACGCGCATGTAACGCCGCCCGCTGTAAAAATAACTGAGCCGGGCCATATGGTGATGATCATGGGAACATCAACCTGTGATATTTTGCTGGGGACGCAGCTGCGCGAAGTAGATGGCATGTGCGGCGCTGTGCTGAATGGTGTTGTTCCCGGCGCGTGGGGATATGAAGCCGGGCAGAATGGTGTGGGAGATATTTTTGCTTGGTTTGTGGAAAACGCCACACCCGCAAAATATTTTCACGCCGCCGCTGCGGAAGGGTTGGATATTCACGCATATTTAGAACGTGAAGCCGCGAAACTGGCGCCCGGTGAATCGGGGCTGCTTGCCTTGGATTGGTGGCTGGGCAATCGTTCGGTGCTGGTAGATGTAGATTTAACCGGAATGATTTTAGGATTGACAAAAGCTTCCACTGCGCCGGAAATATACCGCGCGCTGCTGGAAGCCACCGCGTTTGGCGCCCGGCGGATTATCGAGGCGTTTGAAGAACGTGGAATAGCAGTAAAAGATATTGTCGCCGCCGGTGGTCTTCCCGAAAAAAACAAATTGCTTAGGTCTATATACGCTGATGTTATCGGCAAAGATCTCTATCTTTCGGGGTCACCGCAGGCTCCCGCTTTGGGGGCGGCTATACACGCCGCCGTTGCCGCAGGCGTGTATACGTCGGTTACCGAAGCGGCAAATGTGATGGGCAAGCTGCAAGATGAAGCTGTGCGCCCAAATCCACAACATACAGCGATATATGATCAACTGTATAGCGATTACCTGATTTTGCATGATTATTTTGGCCGAGGGGGCAACGATGTAATGAAACGCCTGAAAAAGCTGCGCAATGCGCGGGGAGGCGAGTAGCGTGTTATTGGAAGAACTGCGCCAGCGGGTATGCCGCGCCCACGCTTTATTGCCGGCTAATCAGCTTGTTGCCTGGACATCCGGCAACGTAAGCGGCAGAGATTCCGCAACCGGATATATCGTTATAAAACCAAGTGGCCTGCCGTATTCGGAATTGACCAGCGCAAATATGGTGGTGATAGATGAAAATGGCGCGGTGGTTGAAGGCAGTTTATCACCATCTTCCGACGCTGCTTCGCATTGTTATATCTATCGCAATATGCCGCAAGTGTTTGGCGTTACGCATACGCATTCACGGTACGCCACTGCGTTTGCTGCGGTTGGCAAAGAAATTCCCTGTGTGTTAACCGCCATTGCCGATGAGTTTGGCGGATCTATTCCGTGCGGAGATTTTCAGCCTATCGGAGGAGATGAAATTGGCCGCGAAGTTGTTCGCGTTGCGCAAGGCTCACATAGTCCTGCTATTCTGTTGAAAAATCATGGCGTTTTTACGTATGGCGCTTCTGCGGAAAGCGCAGTAAAAGCCGCAGTTATGACAGAGGACGCCGCCGCCGCTGTTTGGATGGCTATGCAAATTGGCAGCCCCGTTTCCATTCCCGAAGAAACCATTGCGCAACTGCACTACAGATATACTCATGTATATGGGCAGCGATCTTCAAAGGAGAATTAAAATGACAAATACTCACTCAGCGCCAAATGCGCTTATTTCCGAACGTTCACCACTGCGTAAACAGCTTACCTTTGCTGTAATTGTCGGCAACCGGGGATTTTTTCCGGATCATCTGGCAAAATCAGGCAGAGAGAAGATGTTGGAAGTATTGGCAAAAGCGAAAATAAAAACTATTATTGTTGGAACTGAAGATACGAAATATGGCGCCGTTGAAACCCTGCAAGAAGCCCGCGCTTGCGCGGATCTGTTCCGCGTTCATCGTGATGAGATAGATGGCGTTATTGTTACGCTGCCAAATTTCGGCGATGAACGCGCTATTGCAAACACTCTGCGTTTTGCAGACCTGCATGTTCCCGTGCTGATGCACGCTTTCCCTGATGACGCGCAAAAAATGACGATTGAAAATCGTCGGGATAGTTTTTGCGGCAAAATGAGCGCATGCAATAACCTCCATCAATATGGTATTCACTATACTCTCACTACCCGGCACACCATGGATCCGGAAAGCCCGGAATTTTTGGCGGATCTGAAAAATTTTGCCGCAGTGTGCCGGGTTGTGCGCGGAATTCGCAATGCGCGCATTGGCGCGTTGGGCGCGCGGCCTGCGGCATTTAATACTGTGCGGTACAGCGAAAAACTATTGGAACAGGCAGGTGTTAGCGTTGAAACGCTGGATCTTTCGGAAGTATATGGCAGAGTTTCGGCCTTGCAAGATGATGACGCAACCGTGGCGGCAAAAGCAGCAGCCATAAAACAATACGCCAATACTGCCGGCGTTCCGGAACTTTCCATTATAAAAATGGCAAAATTCGGTGTTGTGCTGGATAATTGGGTGACAGAAACACAGCTGGACGCAACGGCAATTCAATGTTGGACCTCGATGGAGGAATTTTTTGGTGTTGTGCCGTGTACCCTGATGAGTATGGCTTCAAATTCACTGCTGCCTTCCGCCTGCGAAACCGATGTTGCCGGCGCGCTGGCAATGTATGCGCTGGAGCTTGCTTCTGGCCAACCCGGTGTATTGCTGGACTGGAATAATAACTATGGTGACGATCCGGATAAAGGTGTGGTGTTTCATTGCTCTAATTTGCCGAAAGATGTGTTTGTTGATGAAATTCCCCGTATGAATTATCAGGAAATTATTGCCGGAACTGTTGGCAAGGCAAACACCTATGGCGCATTGTATGGCAGAATAAAAGAAGCGCCATTTACCTTCCTTCGGATCTCTACCGATGAGTTTACAGGTAAAATGGCGGCGTATACCGGTGAAGGTGTATTTACGAAAGACTCGATAGACACCTTTGGCGGATATGGTGTTGTGCGTGTTCCGCATTTTCAAAAATTATTGGAATATATTTGTGAAAATGGCTTTGAACACCATGTTGCGGTTACACAAAAAAACGTGTCTGCTGCAATGTATGAGGCGTTGACAAAATATCTTGGGTGGTCGGTGTATAATCACCAATAAAATAACGTCGCGGCAGATAACCGCGGAAATATAAGGCAATATGGCCGCAGATCTGCGCTATATTGCCTGTTCAAATTTGGTTGTATGGCAAGACGCTGCTGCAAAATACTCCGGCGCACAGAAAAAGTCCTAACACAAACAACAACGCCATTGCCATTTGTGATACAATAAAAGAGCATATTATCAATTTATCGATAATAGCGCGTTTACCAGCCAGCGTCTGGATCTTTTATCCGGCGTCACAGCTCGGTAATCTGAAATCGACGCAAAGGACCCCATACGCGGCAATGAAAGATAAAATTCATCCAAAATATTTTGATGAAGTTGAAGTGAAATGCGCTTGCGGCAACACCTTTAAAACAGGCAGCACAAAACAATCGCTTCGTGTTGATGTCTGTTCAAAATGCCATCCATTTTATACCGGCCAGCAACGCCTTATTGATACCGGCGGCCGGGTAGAAAGATTCCGCAAACGGTTTAATTTATCCGACGACTTCTTGTCTGAATAAAACCGGCAGGTGTATAATAAAAAGCGCGTTAGGATTTTTTCCTGACGCGCTTAGCGTATATTTTAAGCTCTGAAAGGCGGAATGATGATGTCTTACCAAAGGGCGCCTGTAGTGTTATTTCTTGTGGCAGATACCGGCGGCGGTCATCGCAGCGCTGCAAACGCCATCAGGGCAGCAATGAATCTTATCGCTCCCGAATCTATAAAAAACTCAAACGCATCTGAGCCGCCGCTGCAGTTGCCATTTTCTCCGCAGGCTTTTCTTCCGCCGTCATGGAACGCCGTTTCGCGGCCATGGCGCGCCGAAGTTCACGATATTTTTGAGGAATGCGGGATGGCTCCCTTGCGCCGCACCGCCCGGATGTATGGTCCGACGGTAGAGCGCACGCCAAGGGTGTATGCTTCTTTTTACCACGCCAGCAATACACGGGCCACTTACGCCGCTATATCGGCGCTTACTCAGCAGATGTTACGCCAAGGATTAAAAGAAATGATCCGCGAACTGCGACCTGATGTTATTGTATCGGTGCATTCACTGTTGACAAAATCTACTTGGAATATGACACAATCATTAGGCGTACAAATCCCCTATATTACGGTTGTGACCGATTTAATACGGTTTCATCGGGCATGGGCGTTTCCTAAAGTTGATGTCTGTGTTGCGCCAACCGAAGAAGCAAAACAACAGCTTATTGGTTTTGGTATGCCCGAAGAAAAAATTCAATTGCTGGGTATGCCAATACACCCAAAATTTGCCATAGCCCCAAATGAAATTGCCTCTCAACGAAAAGCTCTGGGCCTGCGTGAAGATGTATTCACCATATTATTAGTAGGCGGCGGTGATGGTGTTGGCGGCTTGAAAGATATTGCCCATGCGTTTACCCATTCTCATCTTCCATTACAAATGATAGTGGTAACCGGAAGAAATGAGGCGCTGCGTCGGCAATTAACCGAAGAATCGGCGCAATTCCCTTTTCCAAGCGCCATTCTTGGTTTTGTAGATAATATGCCGGATTTGATGCGCGCTTCGGATGTGATTGTAACGAAAGCCGGTCCCGGCACAATTATGGAAGCGCTTTCGTGCGGCTTGCCGATTATATTAACCAGCGCCATTCCGGGGCAGGAAGTTGGGAATATTGATTTTGTTGTGCAGCATAATGTGGGGGTATATGCGCCGGAATTGTCCGATATGGTTTCCCATGTTCATAGATTAATTGAGCTTAATGCGTCTCAGCGTGAAGAAATATCGCAGCGCGCCTGCGCATTAAGCAGCGCCCAAGCGTCTTTTGCCATAGCTAAACTCATTTTGCAATATGTTCCCGCGCCGCGCTCAATTTCTTTGTGGAATCGTTCGCTCTACGCCGCCGGCAAAACAG
>JAKAOI010000046.1 GCA_021812265.1 Chloroflexota bacterium
CGATCTGTAAAAGACAGCGGAACGTTCTTTCGGGGTCACGGCGGGGTGTTAGATAGAATTGATAGTTTGCTGTTTGTGGCTGTAGTTGTCTATTTTTACGTTACACTTGTGCTGTGAAGTCTTAGCGGCGCGCATCCATCTATTGCGGTGAAGGCGCGCCGGAGTGACGCAGCAGTTATCCCCATGGATATTGAATGATATTCAGGACAACAGCGGTTAAGATGAGCGCATTACAAATTGAAATAGTAATTACAGTCATTTTAGGCCGGCTTTTCCCCAAGGCTAAAGACGCAGCAGTAACAATAGCAACCACCAAAATTTTATATAAAATTAATGCGCCAAATCCATTATTTGCCAGCATGGAATGCATAATCGGGTTGCCTTCTACTAAACCAGCGCGCAAATCAACCCATGTGCTGATTAAATCACCTGCGTTCAGCGCCGCAAATGCGCCTAACAAAACCGGCGTTGCAACATCTCGTTTTTGAAGTTGTAATTGCATGTACGTTGTTCCTTCACAATGTAAATCCTTATATATCTATCGTACATACGCCGCAAAATAATATGGGAAACTCTGTTTATCTTTATGTTCCACAAGACTATGTGTCAGAAAGAATAGAGAATATGTTGCCCAACCTGCTTGCCGCTTGGACCCTGTCTTTTGGCGGAAAGAAACCCTTCATATACTGCGAATTCCAGCTTTACACCAATATTCCCGAACTTCACGCAGTGATGGCTGCCCCGGAGCCGAAGATTGCGCAGCCGAGGCAAAACTAAGACACGACCCAAACAGCGGCCCTGCCAAGCGGATAGCGGTTCCGGCTTCGCCCATTGCCAGCGCAATGACCGGCGTTTCTATCGTTTCCGTTACGCGCCCTGTCGCCATCAGCAGTCGCCATCCGGTTAGCGCGCTTTTAGCCATCACCGCTAATTTTATAATATCTCCCCCACTGGCGTGCAACTTCATTAGTGTTTCGCTAAAATCGTAATCATCCGCCGGAGGCGTCCACTCGTGCAGCGATATAACACTGGCGACTTGATTTTCTTTTGCTAAGGCAATCAGCATATCGCGCACATAAGGATCAAGCGTATACTCTATGTCAATCATCGAGCACAACCCGCCGGTGATTATTGCGCGCGCTATATCAGCGGTTTCGGCGGCAGATCCGCTCCATAAGCCGCCTTCCCGCACAGAGCGCAAAGTTCCCAAAAGAGGTATATCGCGCAAAACCATCTGCGTCGCGGCAAGTGTTTTACGCGCTTCTGCGTTTGATGGCGCCGCCGCGCTATCGAAGCGGATTTCTATGATATCGGGCAATAGATCAGCGGCGGCAATTATGCGCGCCTGACTCGCCGCCTTTTGGGGTGTTGTGGCGAGAATAGGAGCGCATACCAGCGGTATTACGCCCCCAACACTTATACGCGAATCCTTAATACTTACAGGTTTTGTAGTCATATACCTATTCTACCGCAACTGCGCGCGCCGGCGCTGATTTCACTTCGGTTTGAAGATATTTGGCCGCGTTCATTTTGTTTTTTTTGCGCGAATATCCCGCAAAAAGTAAACACTGGCGCTGAGCAGCAGGCCGGCAATGGATAAACCCGCCATTTCCAGCATAGATTGCACAAATGCGCCGGAAAAAACATTATTATTGGTAATAACAAACGGATAGGTCAGCATAGTATTCCCAAGAAGTATAATGCCGCGCATCAACACATAAAGGGGAAGCAAAACGATAGGGCGCGGAGAAATTTTTCTGGTTCGGAAAAAAATGACAATATCATTTAATATTTCAACCAGTATAAGAACAAGAATAAAATTTGCCATTAAATTGGTTACTGCGCTGATAATCTGATTGCGCATAAATACACTGCTGTCGGTTACGCCGGGAGGCAATGTATGCTGAAGATGCGTAATATCAAATACAAACCACGCAATACTGACGATGATCGCAGAAGCGACAATAAGGATCACTAAAACGCCAGCGGTAGTATAGGCGATATCACCGGCTAAACGCAATTCTTGCGGCGCGCTTTTCCGTAAAAATGTCATTGGCGCCATAAGATCCTTTGGAGCATTTCTTTCTTGCGCGATCGTTGTTTTTTCACTTTCCGGAACCACAGACGTTTCAACCGCAGTGGTTTCATCTAAGGGATTCATATTCCATTTTTCCTTTTACAATTTACAATATACGTAATAATGCAGCGTATATGTCTTATAGACGCTATACATCATATAAATATGACATTGCTATGACTTTTCACCTTATTTTTGCGGTCTGATAAGACTCATTTTTACGGCAAAAACAAAAACACTTCAGCTATTCCACTTAAACGCTGCAAATACCTGCAATTCTTGCGCAGAAGCCGTTTGCCATTCAAAAAAACTGACACCGACGCAACCGAATTGTTCGGCCGCCAGCATATCTTCATAAATTTCTCCGCCGGATGGCTGATATCCCCCCGGAGCGCCATCTGCCGTAAACATATCGTACATTTGGCCCAGCTCTTCAATCGGGAAATTTACGCCGCCTAACTGTTGATCGATAGAAATAATCGAGTTCATCAGCAGCGCCGCCGCGTCTTGCGGTGTATATGTTTTATGAGGGTCGCCATGCCAATAGTCCATGGGAGCTATGACATTAAAATTTGCTGCAATTTCAGGGTAGGGATAGGTCGGATCGGAATACGGATTCAGCGTATTCGCAACTAATGGTGTGTTTGGTCCAACTATTTGGCGCAAAACTTGCCCATACGCATACACCCGCGGCGCATATAAATTTTCCTCAATATCAGCTAAAATTCCATCAGTGTGATCCCCGCCGGGAGTTCGATAATCCCAAACCATTTTTGTCATCTGTATATCCGCTGAAACATTGCTGAGTGTTGGGTATACCGCCGCTATTACCTTTATGCCGGCAGCGTGCGCGGCAGGAAGCAGCCTATTTAAGCTATCGGCGCCAAAAAAACCTCCATCATTAGAAATTGCAACCTCAGGATAAATATGTGTTATTCCCGCTGCTTTGGCTGCCGCAATCAGCGCAGAAATATCTGTATGGCGGGTAAAATAATTTGTAAACCACATTCCTTTGCCGGACAGCGACGCCCAAATAGGCTTGCCTTGCACTGTTTGTGTGGCTGGATTTGGCGCACTCAGCAGAACCATATACGCCCACAGCCAGCCTGTCACCCCGTTAACCTGCGCATGGTACCATATATCACCGTTGCTGTCCGCTGTATATTGATCGATTATTGCCTCTGCGCCGACTGCCACAAATTGAATTGCCATAGCGCCGGCGTTTGGCGCTGCGCGCAGCGCGCCGGGTTTTGTAATAGTCCCCGTTGTTTGCAGTGAAAATGGTCCCGGAGCTGATGATATCGGGTGAACAGGAATCGGCCAAATAATATCAGTAAAATTACACCCGCCATCGGAATAGGCGTTTTGTGGATAATAAGCGCTAACATCAGCAGTAGAAACCCAAGACGAAACGCTTCCCAAAAACATCACGTGATACCATGCGTTATCTGAAGATTCAGCAAGAACCTGAAGGCTTGTTCCGCCAATGACATCGGCAATCAACGAGCTGGATATACTTGGCTTGCTCCAGATATTTGTGCAGGTATTTTGTGTGTACACAACGGCAGGCAATGTTGCCGCTTGAGCAATATGCGGCGCCAATAAAACATTTGCCCAGATAAGCGCTGCGATAAATAGAAGTTTTGAAACGCTGCGTATGCGCATTTACAATATCCCTTCGGCGCCGCAAATACAACCACCTGCCAGACGCTTCCCATACAATTTTTGCGGCAAATGCGCTACGCCCGGCAGATATATTCCTCATTCATGACACAGCAAAAATATATTCTTTATCATATCTCTATCGGCAGCAGTTTCTAAAGAATAATGCGCTGTGCTTACCTTTGTGTTTCAAAGACTTGGCTATGGCTATTTACTCGTAAGTATAAAATCCCCTGCCAGATTTTTTACCCAAACGACCGGCTGCTACCATGCGCTTCAACAACGGTGGTGGGGCATAAGCGGGATCTGGATTATCGGCATAGATAACCTCAGCGGCAAACAACGTAGTGTCTAAACCAACATAATCGGCCAAGGTGAACGGTCCCATGGGATACCCTGTGCCAAGTTTCATAGCAGTATCGATATCTTCCATAGAAGCAGTTCCGTTTTCATACATGCGAATAGCGGCAAGTAAATAGGGAATCAGCAAGAAGTTAACAATAAAGCCGGCAGTGTCTTTAGCGATTACTGCGGTTTTACCTAAAGACGCCGCAAATTCTTTTAGCGTTTCAACCGTAGCATCGCTGGTCTCCAGCGCCCGAACAATTTCAACCAGCTTCATTACCGGCGCGGGATTAAAAAAGTGCAGGCCAGCAACGCGATCTGCCCGTTTTGTTACCGCGGCAATTTCGGTAAGAGAGATGGAAGATGTATTGCTTAGCAACAGAGCTTCCGGGCGCAACAAATCATCTAAAGCGCGGAAAATTTTTACTTTTTCGGCTTTGTTTTCAATAATCGCTTCGATAACCACATCGCAGGCCACATAATCTTGCAGATTCATGGTTGGGCGCAGCCTGCTGCGATAGAGCAAAACATCATCATGAGAAATTTTGCCTTTAGACTCCATGGTGTCCCATGCGCCTAAAATACGCGCCGCGCCGCGATCGACAAATTCTTGAGCAGCGTCTGTTAAAAAGGTGGTATATCCATTTTGCGCGCAAACTTGGGCAATGCCGCTGCCCATTTGTCCGGCGCCGATTATTCCTATAGTTTGAATCGACATTGATAAACGCCTCGTGTTGTAAAAAAATACAGCGGAACACCTGCCATGCGTTATGGCGTTCCCTGTCAACTATATCATGAACCGTCGTGAAACGCAAAGCGGGAGAAAATTGGTTTCAGCGTGTGAAACGCACAACGAGGCTATAACAATATATTTGTGGGAGTTTGCAAAATGTTAAAGAGGATGTGTCAAAGTACCGGTGACGACGACTGGATTCGAACCAGTGACCGAAGGCTTATGAGTCCTTTGCTCTACCACTGAGCTACGTCGCCAAAATGGTTGCGGGGGCAGGATTTGAACCTACGACCTTCGGGTTATGAGCCCGACGAGCTACCACTGCTCCACCCCGCGTCGTACTTAGTGATTATACCCCACGCACAAGCATTTGTCAAGAGCATTTCCAACCAAAAAAATAAACTCAGCAATTCTCTTGACAAGTTTAACAAAATGCTTTATACTTGTGAAAGAAGATGCGGGTTTGGTGTAGAGGCAACATGTAACTTTCCCAAAGTTGAGATCGTGGGTTCGAATCCCATAACCCGCTCCGCGGAAGCGCATGCAAACAATAAGCATGCGCTTTTTGTTTGTCAATGAACCCTTGTTCGCGTTACACACAGCGTGTCTGCGCATGCGCCGCAAAGATCCGCTGGAATGAACCTGCGCAAACTATGCGTTGTTGGTAAACAAACGGAAGCGGCAACAGTAAAATTATGTATTTCGAGGTTGTATATGGCAGAAGAAGGTTTTTCAACAAAAGCGATTCACACCGCTGCATATCACACTGTTTTTCATGGTGATCCGCTGAGCTATCCAATTTTCCAAACATCCAGCTTTGGCTTTGAAAGCCTTGAGGAGCTTGACGCATTTTATGAGGAACCTGGCTCAGGATTCGCTTATTCCCGCGCAGGAAACCCAACAGTAAATGCGTTTGAATCGGTTATGGCACATCTTGAAGGAGCAGAAGCTGCTTGTGCGTTTGCTTCCGGAATGGGAGCAATTTCCGCGACTATTCTCAGCTTTCTAAAATCCGGTGACCATATGATTGTTACTCGCGATTTATATGGCGGCACATACAGTTTAGTCACCAAAATAGCGCCGCAATTTGGCGTCACTTGTTCACTGATTGATATGACTGATTTAACCGCAATTGAAGCGGCTATTCGCCCCGAAACAAAACTGATATGGGGAGAAACCGTTTCTAACCCCACTACAGTTGTATTAGATATTCCTTCTATTGCCAAATTGGCCCATGCCCATGGGCTTGTGTTTGGTGTAGACGCCACATTTACCACCCCATATCTATCCCTGCCAATTGCCCAAGGCGCCGATCTTTCTGTTCACAGCGCCACAAAATATATCAGCGGGCATGGAGATGTTATCGGCGGTGTTGTCTCTGGCCCGCAGAAATTGCTGGAAAAAATTCACTTTATGATGACCACGCTCGGCAGCAATATGCAGCCGTTAGAAGCGTATTTGCTGCTGCGCGGCTTAAAAACGCTGGAAATTCGCATGGATCGTCAAGCTGAAAATGCGCTGAAAACAGCTCTGGCTCTGCAAAATCACCCCAATGTTGAAAGAGTTTATTATCCCGGGCTGCCTTCACATCCCCAATATGCGCTTTCCCAAGCATTGCTCCGAAATTCTGGGGGTTTTCTTAGCTTTACGGTGCAAGGCGGGCTTGTTGCTGCGCGCCAAGTAGTAAATAATCTGCGCATGGTAAAACGCTCTGCCAGTTTGGGAGACGCGCATTCTTTGGCCAGCCTGCCAATTATGACGTCGCACCGGCTGCTTAGCCCGGCAGCGCGCGCTGAAGCCGGGGTTACAGATAATATGGTGCGCGCGCCGATAGGTTTAGAAAACAGCGAAGATATCATTGCGGATTATGTACAGGCGTTGGATCGGCTGGGAAATTAACGGTAAGATATGAACGTGGCTGATTTTTCAGCCGACACATATGGTATCTATTTTCCTAGTGGAATATCACAACAGCAGTAAAGGCACAACATGAACAGCATGGCAAATAAAAAAATCCTGATCGTCATGGCGCATCCGGATGACGGTGAGTTTATGGCCGGCGCAGCCATTGCGCATTGGGCGGCGCAAGGCGCAGATATCTATTACAGCCTTATGACAAACGGCGATGTGGGATCGAGCGACCCGCATATGACCAGTGAAGCTTTAATTGATCTGCGCAGAAATGAAGCGCAAGAGGCGGCAAATCGGCTGGGTGTGCAACATCCCGTCATCTTCTTCAATCAAATTGACTCGCAGTTAACCCACACATTGGAGATCCGCCGCGATCTTACTCGTGTTATCCGGCAAATAAAGCCAGACGCAGTTGTAACTCAAGACCCTTCAACTTATTATCACGATAGGGGATATATTAACCATCCGGATCACCGGGCAGTTGGCGATATTACTTTTGCGGCAATTATGCCTTCCGCCAGCACACGTCTTATTTTTCCTGAATTATTGGATGAAGGACTAGAACCGCACAGAGTAAGCGAGCTGCTTTTGGTCAACACCAATCATCGCGATTTTTGGATAGAGGTAACTGCAGAAGATATTGAAAAACAGCGAAACGCGCTGCTGGCTCACGCCACTCAAGTAAAAGAAGGTCCGCCGCTGGAAAGGCTGTTACAAAACGCGCGTTCCGCCGCACAAGAAGCGCGCGTTCACGGCCACTTCTTTGAGTATGCCGCCGCGTTTAAGTGTTTTCTGTTTTAGCAATTCCAAAAGAAGAACAAGGGGCGGACCTTCTGGCCGCCCCGGCAGTGGCAAGATATGGGTAAGCATAACAGCCACTTTTTGAAGAAGCAAAAAGAAAATTTATTTGAGGACATTCCAATCCCCGCACAGAGTGCGGCAACCCACTGTGAATTCCGGCGACTATATACATAAAAAATACCCCATGTATCCGCTAGCTTCGCCACTCCCCCCAAAAAACAAATACTTCATAATTTTGCGTTTTTATGATATTATCTTGGCAGTAAAGTTTGCTGTGGCGCCAAAAAAAATTTTGGAGATGTGGTATGAAAGATACACCAACAATCTTAGCCATTGATAACAATATAGATTTGCTGAATCGGCTGCAATTGACCCTGAAAATTTTACTTGGGTATAGCGTGGAGTGTGTTACAACAGGAGAAGATGCGCTGGAAAAATTTACTGCGCTGCAACCAGCCTGTGTTATTATGGACTTGCATTTACCTGATTTTGACGGTTTCAGTTTTATCCGTATTGTTCGAGGAGACCCAGCTACTGCGCAAACACCGTTAATTATATTAA
Organism: Chloroflexota bacterium; assembly: GCA_021812265.1. Classification (GTDB taxonomy): domain Bacteria; phylum Chloroflexota; class Ktedonobacteria; order Ktedonobacterales; family JACDGC01; genus JAJYBV01. The sequence goes on from JAKAOI010000046.1 coordinate 8,091, forward strand.
CGGAGCCAGAAGCTAACGACGAAACAAACCGGCTTATCAGCTTAGCGTCTGGCGCGGATTTTTTTCTGACCAAGCCGGTAAAGCCGCTTACGTTACTTGACACCATTTTTCAGGCAATGAATATCAGCGAGGAGCAACGTAACTCGGGTATGATCGCGTTGCTGATGAATATGCAAGATAATTAGCCAGACCACATATTTTCAGCGTAAAAGCGCTTCCGCGCGGCTTCTATTTCATTTTAGACATGACTTCGCGGCGCGCATTTTGGTACGCTTCTCGGCCCTGAGCTAAAGCGTCGGTTATAACGCTGCGCAGTGAGGGACTGTCTGCGTCATCTTGCTCGGTTTCCAGTTCACCGGCTTCATCCTGAGATTCTTGTTTCGGCGCCAGTATTGCAATGAGCGCTAACACGATTACAGCGCCAAGAATAACGCCGAACAGCGCGCCAAACCCACCAGATTTTTTTTGATTTTTGGTCATATGTGGCTTCCTTTCTGTCAGATTAATTTTAAGAGTGTATCTAAGGCAAAAGGTTTCAGCAGAATCGTTACCTTGCTATATCGCTTGGGATCACTCCCAATTAATTTTTGCGCCTTGTTTGCTTCAATAACTGAGGCGGTATATAAAATAACAGCGGTATCCTGAACGATGATGTCACCTGTTAGATCTTGCAAAACATCCAATCCAGGTTTATCTTCCATGAGCAGATCCAGCACTATTAAATCTGGCTGAAATGTTTTAGCTGCTTCTAAAGTCTCCGAACCTTTATCTAAAACTTTAACAGTATGCTGTTCATCTTCAAATATCGTCCTCATTAACTCTAATATTTCTGAGGTGTCATCTACAATGAGGATCCGTTTTCCCATAACTTTTATCCTCTGTATTATCGTTACGTTGGCTATCTTTATTTAACTGCTATCCCCAAACGTTGCTTTAACTGAAGAGGATCTGTAATACAAAAGCCCTAATTTGCTTTGCGTCACATAATTATAGTATACATTATTTACACATATGTCATATGGACTGTAGTCATTAAATACCTTGACCAAATGATATTTGTTATATTTTCTAAGACTTCATATTGAGAACATCCGTTTTTGGCAAGGGCGTTTCTCGAAAATATTCACGGTATGATAAACAGCAAAGGCGGACGCAGTTGCCGCCTTTGCTGTGTGCGCATCATTCGCGCTGTTGTGGCGGCAATATTAAGATTATGGCGCGCCAAACAGCACTTCCAGCGATCCGCTTACCATTTTGGCGCGTTTTGCTTCCAGTCCGCTCATAGAGCTGGGCAGTGTAATTGCCCGCTTAAAATTGCCGATTTCAACATACAATTCATCTCCCTTGCGCGACATAGTTACTTTATCCAATTCCACATGTGGCAAAGGCAAACGAAGTATATATTCATCTCCCACCTTATCAATTTCCTGAAGCCTGCCCTTAAAAAATACTTGATCAGGGTTTTTATCGCCATATATTTGCCCACCCAAATTTTGCAGCATATCTAAACCAACAATTTCATGAGGCGCATAGGGAACTTCAAAAACCGGCAGCGGGGCAAATGTATCATAAATCATTCTTAAATATGGTCGCTGCTGCTGATACATAGCCACAATAAACGGATCTTCCGTAGCCGGTTTCGGCAATATGCGATTGCAAACCACCATATCTATGGGGTACCCATATAACGCTAAATATGTTTCCGCGCGCAAAGCTTCTTTAATGACCATTTTCTCTGGGTTTACCACCAAGCGATAGGAACTGATATCAGAATTAATCAACGTCGCCCGCAGCGCCTTTACCTGCACATTCAGCGCTTCTACGGTTTCCATCACATCTACACCCGGCACAACATTTTTCAACATAGGCCGCACCATGGAGAAAATTGCCCCCTGAAACCGATTCATTTTTTTTACATAGTATGAAAATACGTCAGGCATGGAAAGCAGTCGCACCGTTTCCCCTGTAGGAGCGGCGTCGATAACTGCAGTGTCAAAATCTCCCGCTTCCACACGGCGATA
>JAKAOI010000047.1 GCA_021812265.1 Chloroflexota bacterium
ATTATTGCACCCAAGCGTTGGCATGACCAAACCGGGAGATGTAGATCACTTCAGCAGAGTGCGTATTTACAGTACATTAGTTGAAAAATATTATCAAGATTCACCTGTTTTGCTGAGTTTACTGCCGTTGGCCATGAGAATGGCCGGACCACGCGAAGCAATGTGGCATGCAATTATCCGCAGAAATTATGGCGCGTCACACTTCATCGTCGGAAGAGATCACGCCGGACCGGGAACAGACAGCAAAGGACAACCATTTTATGGGCCATATGACGCGCAGAATCTAGTGGCAAAATACGCCTCGGAAATCGGTATTCAACCGATGTTTTTCCAAGAAATGGTCTATTTGCAAGATGAAGATAGATATGAAGAAATCGATAAGGTTCCCTCCGGTACAACAGTGTTAAATATTTCCGGCACACAAGTGCGCGAAGAATATTTGGCAAAAGGGAAAAAGTTGCCGGAATGGTTTACCCGGCCCGAAACTTCCGATATCTTATCGCAAGTATATCTGCCCAAACATAAAGACGGATTTTGTCTGTGGTTTACCGGACTAAGCGGAGCCGGCAAATCTACCATTGCGGAAATCATCTCGAATATGTTACTGGAATATGGCCGATCATCGACACAGTTAGATGGAGATGTAGTAAGAACACACTTATCTAAAGGTTTGGGGTTCAGCAAAGCAGACAGAGATACAAATATTTTGCGTATTGGATTTGTTGCCGCTGAAATTACCCGGCACCATGGCGTTGTAATATGCGCCGCTATCAGCCCATACCGATCGATTCGTGATGAATGCCGCAAAATGATTGGTGAAAACAAATTTATTGAAGTGTATGTAGATACACCAATTGAAGTGTGCGAGCAAAGAGATGTAAAAGGCATGTATCAAAAAGCTCGTAAAGGGGAAATAACCGGATTTACCGGAGTTGATGATCCATATGAACCGCCGGTGAATCCACAAATCCGCCTGGACACCGTCAGCCATATGCCCGAAGAAAATGCGTTGGAAATAATTGGATATTTAAAACAGCAGGGATATCTGCTGTGACAGAAACTGAATTGGCGTGCGCAAACCGGCGGCCCTTTAGTGTGTGCGGTAAACAGCATCGCCTTGCCTTGATGTATTTGATTTCTGGATTATTCCCGGGAATTTTTAGCATCCGGAATGGATTGGACATGTTCCCTGCTAACATTGTATACTCAAAATAGGTAAGATAACTGTATAAGCAGGAAGGGTTTCAGTGAGCTGGGGCATTCATATTGAACATGGCGGCTTGAGTTTCAGCGCCGCACACTTCATTTCACTTGAAGGTGAAATAGAGCCATTGCATGGACATAACTATGGCGTTAGCGTGCATATCGAATCTAACGCTTTAACATCACAAAGTTATGTCCTTGATTTTGGTGTTGTAAAACGTGAACTGCGTGCAGTGATTGCTCAGTTCGATCACCGATTTTTGCTTCCGTTGCACAATCCATTTATGCAAGTAAGTGAAGAGAAAGGCAGTTGGCGCATGGTGTTGCCAAACGGAGAGCAGTTTTTATTTCCGGCTTCAAGCGTTACTGCCTTGAATATCGATAACGCAACTGCTGAAAGGCTGGCAGAATTGTTAGCGTTGCAATTGCGTGAACGACTGCAACGATATGGCAATACTGCTTTGCTTACCATGAAAGTAGGCATTGCCGAAACAGAAACGCAAACCGCTTTTTATACAGTGTCTTTATCAGAATAATAGATTATCAATGAAAATCGATGCCGCGCCGGAAATGCAGGTAACTGCTGCATATACATAAATGAGCCAGTGACGCTCAATTTGTCAGCGACGACATGAGGAGGTTATTTTATGGCTATCGAAGTTGAAAAACCATCGTTCTATGAATCTGCGCTCAAACAATTTGACCTTGCCGCAGATATTCTTTCTTTACCACCAGATCTGCGTATGGTGCTGCGCATGCCAAAACGTGAATTAACCGTGAATTTCCCCGTCCGAATGGATGATGGAAGCGTGAAAATGTATACTGGCTATCGCGTTCAGCATAATATGAACGCCGGTCCAGCAAAAGGCGGAATACGATATTCTCCCGAAGTTTCTCTCGATGAAGTTCGCGCTTTAGCTATGTTGATGACATGGAAATGCGCTGTGCTTGGTATTCCGTATGGCGGCGCTAAAGGCGGCGTTATTGTAGATCGTCGCTTGCTTTCACGCATGGAATTGGAACGGCTGACACGCCGCTATGCGACTGAAATTTCAGTTATCATCGGCCCCGATTTAGATATTCCGGCGCCGGATGTAAACACCGACGGACAAGTTATGGCGTGGATTATGGATACACTTTCTATGCACCATGGACGCAATGTTCCCGCTGTAGTTACCGGCAAACCCATTGCAATTGGCGGCAGCCGCGGCCGTGTTGAAGCAACCGGCAGAGGTGTGTATATTGTGGCGCGTGAAGCCGCAAAACACGAAAATATTCCTTTTGAAGGCGCCAAAGTAGTTATCCAAGGATTTGGCAACGTCGGTTCGGTTTCCGCAAAATTGCTGCACGAAGCCGGATGCAAAATCATCGGTTTAAGCGATATTTATGGGGCAATTTACGATCCAAACGGAATCAATATTCCGCTGGCGCTGCAATACATAAAAGAACATGGCAAATTATCCGGTTTGCCTGGTTCACAGGATATCAACAATGACCAATTGCTGGAAATACCCTGCGACATTCTTATCCCCGCCGCTATTGAAGGTGTTTTGCATCGCAATAACGCCGAAAAAGTTTCGGCAAAATTGATTGTTGAAGCTGCTAACGGCCCAACAACCCCAGAAGCAGACGTTATTTTTGAACGCCGGCGTATTCCGGTTATTCCGGATATCTTAACAAACGCAGGCGGTGTTACCGTTAGTTATTTTGAATGGGTGCAAGATCGCGAGAACTTCTTCTGGTCGGAGAAACGAGTGAACGATCAACTGGAAGAAATGATGGCGGATAGTATCAAAAATGTGTTCTCGCGCGCAGATACAATGAATATCTCTATGAGAATGGCGGCGTATGTCGTCGCAGTGTCTCGTGTAGCTGAAGCAACGGAGTTCCGTGGCATTTATCCATAAACAGCAGTCATATCTTTGCGCAGCGACTGAGAGATATCTCAGTCGCTTTTTTTATAACGCAGCGAACTTATATTATAATAATAGTAACAGCTCAGAGGGGCAAGAAAAGACTAAACGCAAGACAAAGCAAAGGGAATGGGAGTCTGAGAAAATAACGAGCGAATGATGGTAAAGACGCGATGCGACTGTTTTCGAAAGGTAGAAAGCACACTGTGAATGGCACAAAACGCTGTAGCCCCCTCAGCAAAACGAAATCCGCCAGAGATCTTTTCTTTGATTTTGACCATACGCAGATCCCGTTCCCGTTGGTTATTGGTGAAGTCTTCTGAGATATCATGCAGAAAGCCAATGACCTACTCTCTTCGTCGGTCCAGAACATCCAGGAGCAATTTCGCCTTCGACTGTTTGGAGGCGCTTTTTTGCTTCGGCAAAGGTGTTGCAAGTGCTAATAACTGGCGATATCCTTCATCCAACACAGCTTGATAGTTCTGCTGCTCTCATTCCGTTCGTTCCCCCATCATTCCTTCCTTGGCCCATTCTTGCGCCGTGTGATGCATTGCCGCCAAGCAACTTCGCATCTTCTCGGCCCAGGACATCTGCTCCACTGCTTCCACATACGTCAAATCACGAATCAAATGCGCTTTGCAGAGTCAATGCTGGCAAGCATATTTCCGGTCGCTGGGCAGGAATATCTGGGATCTCACCACATTGCAGGGTGTTGTCTTTCATCTCCTGGCTACCCACCGGTTCGCTTTGTACTTGGGAAGTCATTTACTATAAGGTCGCCGTTCCATTCCATCACTCGATGGCGGCTTACTACTATTGTGGCTATCTTTCGCCAACTTCTCTTCCAATTTCTGGATTTTCTTTTGTCAATACCCATCCTAAGTGGGTAAATGGTTACAATATTTTTATAGAAACCCTGTAAAAAAAATGGGCTTCCTGCCCGCACAAAGCTGCAAGCAACATGTGTCACTACTACTTTGTGTACATCCCCCTGATAAAGTTTTCTATGGTGGACCTCCTATTCTATGTCGTTGTATGCGCCACAACACACTTTTGGCGCTAAATCGATTATTCCGTTTCTTTTAATGCGTCTTCACATATATGATCATCATAGATATGGTATCGCGCCAATTCCTCAAAATATGTTAAACCCTCCCTATCTTGAAGCAACTGTGGACAGGTTGCAGCGAGTATGCGAATCATTTTGACGCTGGGACATCTTTTTCCGGCTTCAAGCAGAGTAATGTATGAACGATGGCATCCAACCAAATTGGCCAATTGCTGCTGCGAATATTGCGCCGCAAGACGCGCAGATTGCAAATTGCTGCCAAAGTTAAGCCATGCTGCATACGTTTTGTTCATAAATAGCTCCTTACTCATTCCTTATGAGGTGACTGTGTCTACTATACTTTTCAATAACGCATGGGTATACTTATAACTAAGCAATGTCAATGGGAACATTATATGAAACAAATATTGCAATGTCAATAAAAATCTATACATGTTCCAATAAATTTATGAGAAAGAGGTAATTTCAAGCAAATAGTACATCTGTAAAAATTGGGTAAGCTTTCACAGAATGGTTGATAAAAGAAGGATAGATACATCCTCATGACTGTGTATGTCAGGCCTGTGGCGTTTACCGGGTACTCGTTACACTCAAGCAATCAAATAGTTCTACGTTACTATCACGCATTTCATCGAACGATAGTAAACCAATTCCTGGCAGCCAAATTCATTCATTTAATATTAGGAGAACATTAGTATGTCAGAATTTGAACAGAAGAAACATGATATTTCCGTGCGAATCGTTGAGCGTATCGTCAGTGATCCCAAATTCCGCGCAAGTATCGTTGAAAACGCCCCGCAAGCGTTAGTAGACGCAGGTTTTGAACAGGATTTCAAAGAACTTCACGCATTAGCAAGCAGCAGCGAGGTATCAGGTTATGCGCATGCTCTCTTCACCGATAGCTGGGGATGTGTCAAATTATAACCAAGAAAATTTTTCTTGTCTTATACTTTAGATCCTTTTTCATAAAACTGGCGCATACGCCAAGCCAATAAAGCAGCTATGGCAAATCGAAAAGTTCGCTTTGCCATAGTTTTCTTGCACAATAAATACTATCACTTCCCTTCACCCAAGATTTTCTATGAAGGCAGAGGTAAAACTATATCGTAACCGCATATTCAATGCAACATCAGGCAGGATATATTTCTTATATTTCTCACATAACAGATGATTTGCATCTTTCTCTAGAGCGGTGGAATATTTCCTGCAACGCTCTTGGTTCATGGATATATTTCTACCACCAAGATGTGAAAATTCCTGCGCAAGGCTGGAAATTCCATATCTCTGCCACCATCTTCTCTGCTGAAGAAATTCTTCAACAAGTTTTGCCCATCCTTGTATCCGAGCCAACAAGTTTTAAAATACTTGCGTCGCAGCATTGGCTTCACTATGTAAATCAAGGACACGCCGGTTTAAGTCAAATTGGCAAATTTATTACCTTTTACCCTTCTGATGATCAACAAGCGCTGCGGCTGGTTCCACGCTTGGATATGGCGACCAAAGGCATGCTTGGGCCGCGTATACCATCCGATCAAAGATGGAAGTCAGACAGCAGACTTTTTTACCGATATGGCAGCTTCCGCAAACAGATTGCGCAAACCCCGACGGGAGAATTTATCGATTGTATTTGCGATCCCAATGGCGCGTTTGTAAAAGATGAAAGAGGTTTAACCTTTTTGCCGCCGGAATGGGCGCAAAATCCATTTCAAAATTCTCAAACAGCGCAATCTGCGCATTTAGCAAATCAGCAGATATTGCGCGATCGCTATTTAGTCATTGCTCCAGTTTACCAATCAATTCGCGGCCCCATATCTTTAGCAATCGATGTACAGTCTGCCCAGCAATGTATTATTAAAACAGCAAAATATGACATTTTGGCTGAGCTGCCATCGCGAACTTCTTACGAAATGCTGCGCAATGAAGCCGAAATACTTGGCAAAATCGCGCCATTCATCGACTCTCCGCGTGTTTACGACATATTTGAGCATAACCAAGATCTCTATTTGGTTATGGAATATATTGAAGGAGAAACGCTGAAAAATTATCTCAGCCGCGAAATTCGCTCTTGCAGGCAACTGACAGATCGGCAATTTTTGCAGTGGTCGCGCATTATCGCTGAAAAATTATATCAACTGCACACGAACGGAATTATTTATCGTGATCTGAAGACAGTCAATATGATTGTTACCACCGCAAAGGAATTGCGGCTTATTGATTTTGGCGTCGCATTTGACACACAGGCAGAAATTCAACAATTTCACGGAGGAACCCGAGGATATGCTTCTGCCGACCAAACAGCAAACAAACCAGCCAAAATTACCGATGATGTATATAGCTTCGGCGCATTGCTTTATGCGTTGGCAACAAACACCGAACCGGCGATGGCGCCGAACCCCAAAAACTTGCTGTCCCGCCCCGTTTCCGCGTTGCGGCAGCGCGCGCATCCGAAGATATCACAGCTTATTGCGCAATGTTTGAATACTGAATATCAATCATTTCAACCCATCTGCGAATATCTCGGTTCACTTGAACAAAATCTCACCGGTGATAATTTACCCATTCCCAAAATTTGGCGGCAGGGATACCGCAGCTCACAACAGCAGCGCTATCTTGCGTATGCGCGCGCAACATTTGCAGCAATGCGTATTGCGCTTGAACAATCGCCGGAACACAGCAAATTAGAATGGGCGCGATGCTGCATTCCCGGCGCGCCAGATATTATTGTAAAAGACGTTCATATAGGATCTGCCGGTGTATTATTTGCCTGCGCGCAAATGGCGGAGCGGCTGCAACAGGTTGACGAATCACGCACATTGCTGTATACTGCCGCGCAAATCCTGCTACAAGACGGCGATCCGATTTACCGGATGGGCGCCGGAGGATTATTTATCGGCAGCGCCGGAATAGGCGCTGCGATTCTGCGTGTGGGACAAGTTCTGCGCGATAACGAATTCATTGCGCGCGCAGAAATTATTGGCAGATCCCTGGCAAAAACAGCATATGATATGTATGATATTTTCGGAGGAGCCGCCGGGCGACTAAAGTTTCATCTTTACTTATGGCAAGTTACAAGGAACTATGAACATTTACAAAACGCAGCGCAAGTCGGCAAATTTTTATTGAAATGCGCCGAAAAAGACGCAAATAACGCCATATATTGGCGCACCCCTGCCGGATATGGCGACATCAGCAATAAATGTTATGTTGGTTTCGGTCATGGCGCAGCCGGCATTGCCGATGCGCTGCTGGATCTTTATGACGCAACCGGAACATTGGATTTTTTTGTTGGGGCGCAAAAAGCAAGTAATTGGATACTTTCACAAACACTTTCTGTTGGCGCAGATACATCTTTAGCAGGATGGCCTGAAACCGAAAACGGAGAAGCGTCGCCGCCATTTTGGTGCCATGGCGCCGGCGGAATAGGGACATTTTTTTTACACGCCGCCCAATCGGGATTAACAGAAAAAGCCTTAGTAATGGCGCAAAAGGCCGCCAAAGCAGTTGCCTGCGGAACACGTTCGGCTGGGCCAACCCAATGCCATGGGTTAGCTGGCAGCATTGAATTTTTATTAGATATGTATCAAGCAACAAATAATCCTTACTGGCGATCTCAAGCATATGCGTTGGCGCATATACTTGAGGCATATGCTGTAACACAGGATGACACACAAGTTTGGTTTACGGATGAACCCGATACAATTGCGCCTGGATATCTGAATGGATTTTCCGGTATTGCGTTATGCCTGTTGCGTTTAAGTGACTGTACTATGCCGTCATTGCGCCTATGCAGTCGCAACATTTAGGAAGCATAAGGAGCAGAATGTTTTAATGAACGATCAGCCATTTAGCCAGTCGAGTAACGATACTGGCGAATTACAAAACACGATTGCGAAGCAGCAGCAAACCATAGAACAACTTTCGAAGCAGCTATATTTCAATCAAACAGCAGAAGAACTTCGCGCAGCGTACATGCTTACATCACTGACTAAAAACTTCGCGGCGCCGGCGACACATCACGCATTGCTAGAGCTTATTGTGCAAACTGCCGCAAAAGTTATTCACGCCAGCGCTGCAACACTATTTCTCATAGACGACTCTGCGCAATCATTGGTCTATGAAGTTGCAATTGGATCTAAAGCAAAAGAAGTAAAGAACATTACTGTGCCGCTTGGTCATGGTATTGCCGGTTTAGTTGCCGTCAGCGGTCAGCCAATTTCTATAGCAAATGTTGATGATAATCCGCAGCAAGCAGCAGATATCGCCGAAAAAATAGGCTATTATCCTCGCAATATCCTATGTGTTCCACTGTATTACCGCGAACAAGTGATCGGCGTTTTAGAGTTGCTGGATAAACAAAACGCTCCCTATTTTCAGGAAGAAGATATGGAAGTTTTGGGAAGTTTTGCAAATCAGGCGGCTATTGCCATAGAACAATCGCGTTCGCATAATTTGCTCATCAGTTTATTGCAGGAAATAATGCAGCAGCAGCCCGCAAAAGATCCTGCAGCAATGCAGCTATTATTCAAACGCGCGCGAGATTTTGCTGAATATATCAATGATCAGGATCTGTTATTTCGTCAGTCATTGGAGCTGGCCGCTCTTGTTCAAGAGATTAGTATGGCTGGAGACACAGAGAGAACATTCTGCTTACACATACTACAGCAAATATCTTCGTATATTCACACACATCAGGATGTTCATTTATGGGAAAGGTTACAATAATACATGTTTTTCAGTAACTTACCGGCTTGGAGTGAACAATTCAATCAACAAAACCTGCAACAGCTACAGGCGCTGCCACCATTCAACAGCATCACCAGCGAATGGGCTTGGGGTGGAGCTGATGGCGCAGGAGTGAATGTTGCCGTTATTGACAGCGGAGTAGACGCAAACCATGAAGCAATTGGCGGCAATGTAAAAGGATATATCAGTGTACAGGAAATTGACGGTAAAATTGAATATGATGTATCTCCTCATAATGACGCTTATGGGCATGGCACAGCATGCGCAGGGATAATACGCAGTATAGCGCCTGCTGTAAATATATATAGCATTAAAGTGCTGGGAAGCGACTTACGCGGGAAAGGACTTATTTTTGCGGCAGGCTTGAAATGGGCAATTGAACATGATATGCGCGTATGCAATTTAAGTTTAGGAACCACCAAACAAGAGTTTTTTGGTATTTTGCATGAATTAACGGATCGGGCATATTTTAACAATCAAATTCTTGTTACGGCGGCAAACAACGCGCCGGTAAACAGTTTTCCTTCCGTTTTTGCTTCGGTTATTTCAGTAGCGGCATACGCCGGGAAAGATCCTTTCCGTTTTTATTTTAATCCCAAGCCGCCGGTTGAATTTGGCGCGCCGGGTATTAACGTCCGCATTCCTTGGAGCAATGGAACTTGGTCTATTATGACAGGAAATAGTTTTGCGGCGGCGCATATTTCCGGAATCATTTCATTAATTCTTTGCAAGCATCCTAAACTGACTCCATTTCAAATAAAGACAATATTATATGCATTATCAGCAAATGTTTGCGCAAACACCGAAGAGACCTGAGCGAAAGTGAAGCATACAACAGGCGGCGCAAGGGCAGCATACCCTCTGACAGGGTGTGGGGTATCTCCACATTTCCCTTATTTCTTTTTAAGGTTCAGAACTATGGCATACAATCGAAATTTGAATGATATTTTTAAATTTTTAACTATTCAAATAAAACGAGTGTCTGCTATAATGAAGCATAAAGTTTATTGCCCAACCACGCTTTCATGAGCTGATTTTTTTGCCGGCATTTCCTGAATTGGAATAATTATGAATAGATGGAGAGAACAATATGTCTAGA